>CBJLAJ010000013.1:0-66211 GCA_966421005.1 uncultured Paraburkholderia sp. | reverse complement strand
TTGTAGAAATTCGAAAAAAAAACAGCGGGGCCGAGAGGAAGAAGCAGCGAGGGTGTAGGGGCGGAGGTTGGGACCACCGCTCCGCGCGTCTCGAGGTTGCCGCGCAGCACGCACAGGCCGCCGTCCGCGACGAGTGGATTGCCGAGCGGCCGAATCACCTCGGCGTTGTAGAGCGGCGCTTCCTTGCAGTTCTCCCAGATCGAGCGGCCATTGGCCGTCAGCGCATCGGGGTGCGGCAGCAAGCCTGCGTCGCCGAGCCGGCGCAGCACGGCAGGCAACCCGCCCGCGTAGTAGAACTCTTCCATGAGAAAGCGTCCCGACGGCTGCAGATCGACGATGGTGGGCGTGCCGCGCCCGATTCGCGTCCAGTCGTCGAGGTCGAACGGCACGCCAATCCGGCCCGCAATCGCCTTCAGATGGATGGCGGCATTGGTCGAGCCTCCGATCGCGGCGTTCGTGCGGACGGCATTCTCGAATGCTTCGCGCGTCAGCAGCTTCGACAAGCGCAGATCCTCGAGCGCCATTTCGACGATACGCATGCCGGACAGATGGGCGAGTACGTAGCGGCGCGCGTCGACGGCCGGGATCGCCGCATTGTGCGGCAATGTCACGCCGAGCGCTTCGGCCATACAGGCCATCGTCGAAGCGGTGCCCATCGTATTGCAGGTGCCGGCCGAGCGCGACATGCCGGCCTCGGCGGACATGAACTCGTGGATCGAGATCTTCCCTGCCTTGACCTGCTCGCTCAATTGCCAGACGACCGTACCCGACCCGATGTCGCGCCCTTCGTGCTTGCCGTTGAGCATCGGGCCGCCGCTCACGAGGATGGCGGGCACATCGCAGCTCGCAGCGCCCATCAAGAGCGCCGGTGTAGTCTTGTCGCAGCCCGCCAGCAGTACGACGGCGTCGATCGGGTTGCCCCGGATCGATTCCTCGACATCCATGCTCGCGAGATTGCGCGTGAACATTGCAGTGGGGCGCAAGTTGGATTCGCCGTTCGAGAAGACGGGAAACTCCACCGGGAATCCGCCCGCCTCGAACACGCCCCGTTTGACGTGTTCGGCCAGCTTGCGAAAGTGCGCGTTGCAAGGCGTCAGCTCCGACCACGTGTTGCAAATTCCGATGATCGGCTTGCCGTCGAATTCGTGATCGGGAATGCCCTGGTTCTTCATCCAGCTGCGGTACATGAAGCCGTTCTTGTCGGCCGTGCCGAACCACTGGGCGGAACGGAGCTTAGCGCGTTTGTCGGTCATAGCTTGGTTCGATAAAAATTCGGTGAGTAGTAAGACTATTTTAGGCCTTTTCGACGCAGACCACTATGTGAGAAAACAAAACTTTTGGTCGAGCAGTCGAGGCCCCTTGATCTGCGATTTACGCGAGAGTGGGCCGTTTCCGGCGTGAAGTTCTCGCAACGACCGCACAGAAATAGCATGACTATTGGGATTCGTGATCTGGGGAAAACGCTAATCGCGTCGGGCTGGCACGATGCCTATAGTTTGGCTATTTCCAGGTCCGCGCAAGCGAGCCGGGATAGGCGCAAGCAACACAACGACAAACGAAGAGAAACCGGAGACTTCAGATGAGACGCACCGTACGCCAGACGCTCAGGGCCTTGTTTACCGTCACCCTTCTCACGGCCGCCGTTGCGGGCCATGCGGAAGACAAGAAGATCACGCTCGGCTTCGCGCAGGTCGGCGCGGAAAGCGCCTGGCGCACCGCAAACACCGTCTCGGTCAAGCAGGCCGCGAAGGATGCCGGTATCAATCTGAAGTTCTCCGATGCGCAACAAAAGCAGGAGAACCAGATCAAGGCGATCCGCTCCTATATTGCGCAGAAAGTGGATGTGATCGCTTTCTCGCCGGTTGTCGAGTCGGGCTGGGAGCCCGTGCTGCAAGAAGCCAAGCGGGCCCATATCCCGGTCGTGCTGACGGACCGCAACATCGACGTGAAGGACAAGGATCTCTACGTGACGATGATCGGTTCCGACTTCCTTGAAGAAGGTCGCCGCGCGGGCCGCTGGCTCGAGGAGACGTACAAGGACAACCCGGGCCCGATCAATATCGCCGAGCTGCAAGGCACGGTGGGTTCGGCACCGGCGAACGATCGCCATGCCGGCCTCATGGAAATCATCCAGAAGGACCCGAAGTTCAAGATCATCGCTTCGCAAAGCGGCGACTTCACGCTCGCGGGCGGCAAACAGGTGATGGAAGCGTTCGCCAAGAGCTATGGCAAGCAGATCAACGTGGTCTACGCGCATAACGACGACATGGCGCTCGGTGCGATTCAAGCCATGGAAGAAGCCGGTATCAAGCCCGGCACGGACGTGAAGGTCGTTTCGTTCGATGCCACCAAGGGCGGCTTCCAGGCGATGATCGCCGGCAAGATCAATGTCGACGTGGAGTGCAGCCCGCTGCTCGGACCGCAGTTGATGTCGGCGGTCAAAGACATCGTTGCCGGCAAGCAACTGCCCAAGCGCATCGTGACGAACGAAACGGTGTTCCCGATGAACGTCGCGGCGCAGGTCCTGCCGCAACGTAAGTACTGATGCGGCGCGCCGCGAGGCCCTGACTGAGAACCCAAGCCCCGAGCGAATGCCCATGACCGGCCCTCTCGTACTCGAAACCGTCGGCCTTTCCAAGTCGTTTCCTGGCGTACAGGCGTTGCGCAATGTCGATCTGCACCTGTACGCAGGCGAGATTCATACGCTGATGGGCCAAAACGGCGCGGGCAAGTCGACGCTGATCAACGTGCTCACCGGCGTTCATCCGCACGACGCGGGCGAAATCCGTATCGAGGGGCGCCCCGTGGATTTCGCGGCGCCGCTCGAAGCGGAGGCCGCCGGCATCCGGACGCTTTATCAGGAGGTCAACCTTTGTCCGAATCTGTCGGTCGCGGAGAATATCTTCGCCGGCCGACAGCCGATGCGGCGCGGCGCCATCGACTGGAAAGCGATTCGCAAAGGGGCTGAAGCGGCGCTCGCGCAACTCAACGTGTCGCTCGATGTCACGAAGTCGCTCGACACCTACCCGATCGCCGTGCAGCAGATGGTGGCGATCGCGCGTGCGGTGTCGGTCGATGCGCGCGTGCTGATTCTCGACGAGCCGACGTCGAGCCTCGACGACAGCGAAGTGGCACGGCTTTTCGACGTGCTGCGCAAGCTCAAGCGCTCGGGCATGGCGATTCTGTTCGTCACGCATTTTCTCGAGCAGACCTACGCCGTATCCGACCGTATCACCGTCATGCGCAACGGCGAACGCGAAGGCGAGTACCTCGCGAAGGATTTGCCGGTCGATACGCTCGTCGAAAAGATGGTGGGCGATACACGCATGGCCGAACGGCAGGCCAATGCGGCGGCCCGTCAGGCAATGCAGGCACCGCCTGACGATAGCGCGGACGTATCGTCGTTTCAGATGCAGGGCGTCGGCCGGCGCGGGCTGCTCCATCCCGTCGATCTGTCGATCGAGCCGGGACGCATCGTCGGCCTCGCGGGCCTGCTCGGCTCGGGGCGCACAGAAACGGCGCAATTGCTGTTCGGCGCGGAGCGCGCCGACACGGGCACCGTGAGTGTGGACGGCAAGCCGGTCAAACTCGGCTCGCCGCGGCATGCGGTGCGCCAGGGCATCGGCTACTGTCCTGAAGATCGCAAGAAAGAAGGTATCGTCGCCGCCCTCTCGATCCGCGAAAACATCGTGCTGGCGCTGCAGGCGCGGCGCGGTTGGTGGCGCCCGCTCGGGCGCGCGAAAGAGCGGCGCATCGCCAATGAATACATCGCGTCGCTCGGCATCCGCGCGCGCGATGCCGAACAGCCGATCGAACTGCTCTCGGGCGGCAATCAGCAAAAGGCACTGCTGGCCCGGTGGCTCGCCACCGAGCCGCGCATGCTGATTCTCGACGAACCCACGCGCGGCATCGACGTAGCCGCCAAGTTCGACATCATGGACCGCGTCCTCGCACTCTGCGCGAAAGGGCTCGGCATCCTGTTGATTTCGTCGGAACTGAGCGAAGTGCTGCGCGTGAGCCATCGCGTCGCCGTGCTGCGCGACCGGCGCAAAGTCGCCGAGCTCGCGGGCGACAAGCTCGACGAGGACGAAGTCTATCGGCTCATCGCCGGAGGCAACGCGTCATGACCCAACGCATCGGTATTGCACTTCGTGCCGCTTTGCGGCACCCGCTGCTGTGGCCCGTACTTACGCTCGCGCTGCTGTTCGCGCTCGACGTCGCGCATCGCGCCGATTTCCTCGCGATCACGATGCTCGACGGGCACTTGTTCGGCGCGCCCATCGATATTCTCAACCGTGCCGCCCCGCTCGCCATCGTGTCGCTCGGCATGACACTGGTCATCGCGACGCGCGGGGTCGACATCTCGGTCGGTACCGTCGTCGCTATCGCCGGCGCCACCGCCGCAATGCTGCTGGCTGACGATCCCACGCATGTCGGCCGTGCCGTGGCCGCCGCGCTCGGCGTCGGCCTCGTGGCGGGCGCATGGAATGGCTTGCTCGTGGCATTCGTCGGCATGCAGCCGATTATCGCCACGCTGATCCTCATGGTCGCGGGCCGCGGCATCGCCCAGCTTTTGACCGGTGGCCAGATCATTCCGATCTCGGCGCACAGCTATCTCACGCTCGGCGGGGGCTATCTGGCCGCGGTGCCCTGCTCCGTCTGGATCGCAGCCGGCGCGACGGCGATTACGGCACTGCTCATCAATCGCACGGCGCTGGGGCTTTTCATCCGGGCGATCGGTATCAATCCGGTCGCGACCCGCCTCGTCGGATTGCGAGCAAGTGCGATCGTCTTTGGCGTCTATGTGTTTTGCGGACTGGCCGCGGCGCTGGCCGGCGTGATCACGAGCTCGAACGTACGCAGCGCTGACGGCAACAACGCCGGCCTGCTGCTCGAACTCGATGCGATCCTCGCCGTCACGCTGGGCGGGACATCGCTGCTGGGCGGCCGGTTCTCGCTCGCCGGGACGGTGCTCGGCGCCCTGATCATCCAAACGCTCACCTATACGACGTATTCCATCGGCGTGCCGCCCGAAGCGACGCTCGTCGTCAAAGCGATCGTCGTCTTGCTCGTGAGCATCATTCAATCGGCGAGCGCGCGGGAAACGATCGTCCGGCTCATCGGACGCGCGATCCTGCTTGCGCGCGCAAAACCTGTCAGCGAGGCGGCCAAATGAGAGCCGTATTGCAGCGACTCATCGATCCGCGCACGCTGCCGATCGCCGTCACGATCATCCTCTTCGGCGCGCTGTTCGGCTTCGGCTCGGCAATGTACACCGGCTTCGGCTCACTACAGGTGCTCGTTGGACTGCTCGTCGACAACGCGTTTTTGCTGATCGTCGCGATCGGCACCACGTTTGTCATCGTCTCGGGCGGCATCGACTTGTCTGTTGGGGCCGTCGTCGCGTTCACGACGATTCTCTGCGCCATTCTCGCCGAACGGTTCCATTGGCCCGTCTGGGCGATCGCGCCGCTCGTGCTCGTGCTGGGGGCGGCTTACGGTGCCGCGATGGGTGCGCTGATTCACTTCTTCCGCCTGCAGGCGTTCATCGTCACGCTGGCGGGCATGTTCCTCGCACGCGGCGCGTGCTTTCTGATCACGACGCAGTCGATCGAAATCCATGAGCCTTCGTTCCATGCTTTGGCGGGCTTTCATGTATCGGTCGGCAGCGGCGAACTGAACGCCGGCGCATTGATCGCGCTCGCCATGCTTGCCGTGGCCATCTACCTGGCGCACTTTACGCGCTTCGGCCGCAACGTCTACGCAATCGGCGGCAACGAAAAATCGGCACTGCTGATGGGCTTGCCCGTCGCCCGCACGAAGGTCGGTGTCTATGCGTTCGGCGGATTGTGCTCGGCGCTCGGCGGGCTCGTCTTCACGTTGTACGTCCTGTCGGGGTATGGCCTGCAGGCGCAAGGCATGGAGCTCGACGCCATTGCCGCAGCCGTGATCGGCGGCACATTGCTCACCGGCGGCGTGGGCTACGTCATCGGCTCGGTGTTCGGTGTTGGCGTGCTCGGCACGATTCAAACGTTGATCACGTTCGACGGTACGCTCAGTTCGTGGTGGACCCGCATCGTCATCGGTGCGTTGCTCTGCGTGTTCTGTCTGCTGCAGCGCGTAATCGAACGGCAGGCCGCGCGCCGCAAAGCGAACGGCTCCGGATTGGGCGGCCACGCGGCCGCTGTCGACGAGACACGCCCCTCGGGCGAAAGCGCCCTGCCGCTGAGTCTCAACGAGCGCGCGCTACCCAGCCAGCCCAGTGTCCTGAACATCCGATAGATTTCAACCAGGAGTCGAATAGTGGTGACCTTTTCCCGTCCGTTCTCGGGTCTCTTCCCTGTCGCGCCGACACCGTTTACCGAATCGGGCGACCTCGATCTCGAAGGCCAGCGCCGTGTGATCGACTGCATGGTCGATCAACGTGTCGACGGCATCTGCATTCTGGCGAACTACTCCGAGCAATATGCGCTGACCGACGCCGAGCGAGATACATTGATCGACGTCTGTCTCGAGCAGACCGCGGGCCGCGTACCGGTCATGGCCACCTGCAGCCATTTCACGACGCGTATCGCGGCGGATCGCGCCAAGCGCGCCGCGGCGGCTGGCGCAAGCATCATCATGGTGATGCCCCCCTACCACGGCGCGACGATGCGTGTGGACGAAGCGGCGATGTTCGAGCATTTCGCGCGTGTGGCCGAAGCGGCCGGCGTACCGGTCATGATTCAGGACGCTCCGCTCTCGGGGGTGGCACTGAGTGTGCCGTTCCTCGCACGTATCGCGCGTGAACTGCCGCTCGTGCGCTACTTCAAGATCGAAGTGCCGCAAGCGGCGGCCAAGCTGCGTGCGTTGATCGCCGCGGGGGGCGACGCTATCGAAGGACCGTTCGATGGCGAGGAAGCGATTACGCTGATGCCCGACCTCGACGCGGGCGCAACCGGCACCATGTCGAGCGCCCTGCTGCCCGATCTGATCCGGCAAGTGTTCGACGACTTCCGGGCCGGACGGCGCGCCGAAGCACGTCAGGGCTATGCGCGCATCCTGCCGCTCGTCAATTATGAAAACCGCCAATGCGGCCTGCGCGCCGCGAAAACGGTGATGATGGAAGGCGGCGTGATCAAGAGCGACGCCGTGCGCCATCCGCTCGAAGCGTTGGCGGGCGCGACGCGCGCCGAGCTGCTCGAGCTTGCGCGCGAAGCGAATCCGCTTGCCTTGCATTGGGGCCGGTAAGAAGCAAAGACACGAGAAGACTCATGAGCAATACACTGAAGTTGGGCCTCGTTGGCATCGGCAAGATCGCTCGCGATCAGCACCTTCCTGCCATTGCCGCTGACAACGGCTTCGAGCTCGTCGCCTGCGCGAGCCGCCATGCCGAAGTCGAAGGTGCGCGTAACTATACGAGCATCGAGGAAATGCTGGCGCACGAACCGGACCTCGATGCAGTTTCGCTCAGCGCGCCGCCCCAGGTGCGCTTTGCGCAAGCACGCGCGGCACTCGAAGCCGGCAAGCACGTCATGCTCGAAAAGCCGCCCGGCGCGAGCCTGCATGAGATCGAAGTCCTGCGTCAACTGGCGCGCAAGGCGCGTCGCACGCTTTTTGCGAGCTGGCATTCGCGCCATGCGCCGGCCGTCGAACCGGCACGCGCGTGGCTCGCTTCGCGTGAGATCCAGGCGGTCGAAGTGAACTGGAAAGAGGATGTACGGAAATGGCACCCTGGACAAAAGTGGATCTGGCAACCCGGCGGCCTCGGCGTATTCGACCCGGGCATCAACGCGCTCTCGATCGTAACGCGCATTTTGCCGCGCGAGATCGTGCTCAACGCCGCGACGCTGCACTTTCCGTCGAACACGCAAACACCCATCGCGGCGAGCCTCGTCTTCGCCGACGAGCACGGTGCGCCCGTGCGTGCTGAATTCGACTGGCGCTATGGCGCGACCGAGCAATGGCAGATCGCCGTGACGACAAACGTCAGCCGGCTGCGCATCGACGCCGGCGGCAAAGCGCTCGAAATCGACGGCAAGCCGGTCGACATCGGACCCGAGCGCGAATACCCCTCGCTCTACGCGCATTGGCGCCAGCTGATCGAGCGCGGCGAAGAAGATGTCGACGTTCGCCCGCTGCGCCATGTCGCCGACGCGTTCTTGCTCGGCACGCGGCGCGAGGTCGAGCCGTTCGTCGACTAAGAACGCGAACCCCGAACCGAGTTGAGGAAAGCCGCACCAAGCGGCGTTGATCGACGTATTACCACACCACCGGTCTATGGAGACCGACACCAAGGAGACAGGTATGACCAGCAAGCTTCGCCGCTTCACGTTGTGCGCCGCCGTGGCGATGACGTTCGCCGCACCGTTCGCCATGCAAAGCGCAGTCAAGGCGGAAGAGCCGCTCAAGATCGGTTTTCTCGTGAAGATGCCCGAGCAGGCATGGTTCATCAACGAGCAAAAGGCTGCCACGGCGCTCGGCAAGCAGGATGGCTTTTCGGTGGTGAACATCGGCACGCCCGACGGTGAGAAAGTCCTCGCCGCCATCGACAACCTCGGTGCGCAAGGCGCGAAGGGCTTCGTGATCTGCGCGCCCGACGTTCGCCTCGGCACGGCCATCAAGGCACGCGCGAAGAAGTACGGCATGAAGTTCGTGACCGTCGACGATCAGCTCGTCGATTCGGGCGGCAAGCCGCTCGGCGATGTGCCCCACCTCGGCATGTCGGCGTTCAAGATCGGCAATCAAGTCGGCCAGGCCATTTCCGACGAGATGAAAAAGCGTGGCTGGAAGCCCGAGGAAGTCGGCGCGATCCGCATCACCGACTATGAGCTGCCGACGGCGAAGCTGCGTACGGATGGCGCGACCAAGACGCTGCTCGACAACGGCTTCAAGAAGGAAAACATCTTCGACGCCCCGCAAAAGACGACTGACGACGAAGGCGGCTTCAACGCGGCGTCGCCGGTGCTGTCCAAGCATCCGAACATCAAGAAGTGGGTCATCTATGCGCTGAACGAAGAGACGGTGCTGGGCGGCGTGCGCGCGACCGAGCAGGTGCATATCCCGTCGAAGGACGTGATCGGCGTGGGCATCAACGGCGCGGGCGAAGCGTTCGCCGAGTTCCAGAAAAAGGAACCGACGGGCTTTTACGGCACGATTGCCGTCAGCTCGACCAACCACGGCAAGGAAAGCGCCGAAAACCTCGTGAACTGGATCAAGAACGGCAAGCAGCCGCCGGCCGACACGCAGACGACGGGCAAGCTGATGACGCGTGACAACTGGCAAGACGTGCGCAAGGAACTCGGGATCTAAAGGCATGCATAACGCGAACGACATCGCCGAAGCCGCGGCGCCCGCAAGGGCGCCGGGCAACGCCGACCGACCTTATCTGGAGCTCGACGGCATTACGGTCAGCTTTCCCGGCGTACTCGCGCTCGACCACGTTTCGTTGAACGTGCGCGCCGGCGAGGTACACGGGCTCATGGGGGAAAACGGCGCGGGCAAATCGACTCTGCTCAAAGTGCTCTCGGGCGTGAACGATCCGCAGGATGGGACGTTGCGCCTCGGCGGTGTCGAACAGCGTTTCTCGGGAACGAAGGCAGCCATCGATGCCGGCATTGCCATCATCTACCAGGAGCTGCACCTGGTGCCCGAGCTGACGGTCGCGGAGAACCTGATGCTCGGGCAGTTGCCCAGCCGGCTCGGCGTGCTCGACGAGCGGGCGCTCGTGGCACGCGCCACCGATACGCTCGCGCGGCTCGGCGAGCGGATCGATCCGAATACGCAGGTCAAGCACCTGTCGATCGGCCAGCGCCAGATGATCGAAATCGGCAAGGCACTGATGCGCGATGCGCGCGTGATCGCGTTCGACGAACCGACGAGCTCGCTCTCCTCGCGCGAAACGAAGCAGCTCTTCGAAATCATCAACGCGCTGCGCGCGGAAGGCCGCGCCATTATCTACGTCACGCACCGCATGGACGAAGTCTATGAGCTGTGCGACCGCGTCACCGTTTTCCGCGACGGGCATTCCATCGAGACATTCGAAGCTGTCGATGGCCTCGACCGCGACCGGTTGATCAGCTGTATGGTCGGCCGCTCGATTCGCGACGTCTATGGCTATCGGCCGCGTTCGAGCGGCGACGTGCTGATCGAAGCCAAGTCGTTGATGGGGCCGGGCCTCACCGAGCCTATCTCGTTCTCGGCACGTCGCGGAGAAATCGTCGGTTTCTTTGGCCTCGTCGGTGCGGGACGCTCCGAGTTGATGAAACTCGTCTGCGGTGCGGTCAAGCCGACCGGCGGCCATGTCGAATTGAACGGCAAGCGCGTTTCGTTTTCGACGCCGCGCGACGCCGTGCGCGCGGGGATCGCGCTGTGCCCCGAGGATCGCAAGCAAGAAGGGATCGTTGCGATTGCCTCGGTGGCGGATAACCTGAACATCAGCGCGCGCCGTCACTTCAACATCGCGCGTTTCATGCTCAATGACCGGCGCGAGCGCGAGCTCACCGACGATTACATCGCCAAGCTGTCGATCAAGACGCGCGACGGCGATACGCCTATCGGCAAACTCTCGGGCGGCAATCAGCAAAAGGTCATCCTGTCGCGCTGGCTGGCCGAGAAGATCGATGTGTTCGTCATGGACGAGCCGACCCGCGGTATCGACGTCGGCGCCCGCGCGCAGATCTACGAGTTGCTCTACGGGCTCGCTGAAACCGGCCGCACGGTGCTCATGGTTTCGAGCGACCTGGCCGAAGTGATCGGCGTGGCCGATCGCGTGATCGTGATGAAGGAAGGCCGTATGGTCGGCGATCTGCCGAAAGCGGACGCCACGCCCGATCAGCTGATCAAACTCGCTTTGCCGCAATAGCGTGCGCAGCGTGCAATAACGTGCATCAACCGGCGGGAGCCCGAAGGTCCTGCCCGGGCGGCACCCACGAATGAGAGACATCATGCAACAACCACCGAGCATCCGTCCCGCCGCCGAGCCGGCTCTGTCGTCATCGCAAACCGCGGCGCACGACGCGCCTTCTTTCGCGGCAAAAGCCTGGCGCATCGCCAACAAGTCCGGCATCGTCATGGTCTTCGTCATCCTGTTCGCGGTGCTGGCGTTGGCGGTACCCGACTTTCTGACGAGCCGCAACATGCAGGGCCTGCTGCTTTCCGTCACGCTGATCGGCTCGATCGCCGTCACGATGATGTTCGTGCTGGCGCTCGGCGAAGTGGATCTGTCGGTCGCCTCGATCGTCGCATTCTCAGGCGTCGTCGCTTCGATGCTGATCACGGCCACGCATAGTGTCGTGTTCGGTGTGACCGTCGGCGTTCTGGCGGGCGGCGCAGTCGGTCTCGTCAACGGCGTGCTCGTGGCGCGCTACAAGATCAACTCGCTGATCGTCACGCTCGCCATGATGGAAGTCGTGCGCGGGCTCGCGTATATCGTCTCAAACGGCGACGCGGTCATGATTTCGGAGGAAAGCTTCTTCGATCTCGGCGGCGGCTCGTTCCTCGGCATTTCCTATCCGATCTGGAGCAATATCGTCGGCTTCATCGTGTTCGGCTTTTTGCTGAGAAAGACGGTGTTCGGCAAGAACGTGCTCGCTGTGGGCGGCAATTCCGAAGCGGCCGCGCTGGCCGGCCTGCCCGTCACGCGCATCAAGATCGCGGTGTTCGTGCTGCAAGGGCTCGTTACGGGCTTCGCGGGTGTCATGCTGGCTTCGCGGATGAGCCTTGGCGATCCTAAGACGTCGGTTGGCCTCGAGCTCGGTGTCATCTCCGCTTGCGTGCTGGGCGGCGTGTCGCTGACCGGTGGCGTGGCGACGATCTCCGGTGTGCTCGTCGGGGTGCTGATCATGGGGTCCGTGCAAAACGCGATGAGCCTCATGAACGTGCCGACGTTTTATCAGTACCTGATTCGCGGCGGCATTCTGCTGCTCGCCGTGCTGTTCGACCACTATCGTCGTACGCGGCGCGTGAAGTAATTGCCTGCCCGGGCGCGCGAGACGGATCGTCAGCCGTCGCGCGCCCGAATCGCCCGCTCCATGCGACGGTCCGGAACCAGCCACATCAACGCGACCGCGACGTACAGAAGTGCTCCCAGGCGCGGATAATCCGCCGCCGCCAACGCGATTCCCAGCGCGTACAACACGACCGACGCTTTGCCCTTCATGTCCCGCCCAATTACCTGTGCCAATCGGCTCTCGGCGCCGTGATGGCGCACGAGCCGCGTCTGCAGGACGTGATAGGCCGACGCGCAGGCAAAAAGATCGGCGCCATAGCAGACGGTCGGCCAACGGGCGAAGTGGTTCTCCCCCATCCATCCCGTGGCAAACGGAAGCAGCGATAGCCAGAAGAGCAGATGCAGGTTCGACCAGAGCACGCTGGCGTCTACGCTGCGGCTGGCCTGGAGCATATGGTGGTGATTATTCCAGTAGATGCCGACGTAGATGAAGCTGAGGATGTAGCTTGCCACCGTCGGCCATAGCGGCGTCAGCGCTGCAAGGTCCGCGCTATGCGGCACCTTCAGCTCCAGCACCATGATCGTGATGATGATGGCGAGCACGCCATCGCTGAATGCCTCTAGCCGGTTTTTTTCCATTGATTATCTTGGGGCGGGTCCGCTTACATCTTGCCTCATCGGCCGAAACGACAGCCGCAGGCCGAGCGCGCCGGCAATTTTCATCACGGTCGCGAAGCTCGGATTCCCCTCACCCGATAGAGCCCGGTAAATGCCCTCACGACTCATGCCGGTGTCGCGGGCAAGCTTACTGACGTTCCGTGCGCGCGCCACATCGCCGAGTGCTGCAGCAATCAGGGTAGGGTCGCCATCCTCGACGACGGCATCCAGATAGGCCGCAATGTCTTCCTCGGTCTTGAGATAGTCGACAGTGTCATACCGACTGAATTTGACAGCGCTCATGCGTACTCCTTCCACTGCGTCGCGAGAGCCTTCGCCATGACAATATCTTTGTCCTGACTAGCCTTATTTCCGCCGCAGAGCAACACGACCACAATCGGGCCGCGCGTCAGGTAATAGACCCGGTAGCCGGGGCCGTAGTCGATCCTCATCTCCGAAATGCCCTCGCCGACCGGCTTGACGTCACCTGGATTGCCGAGACTCAGGCGACGTATCCGGGCCTCGATGCGCGCTCGCGCGCGAATGTCGTGGAGTTCCAAAAGCCAGCGGTCGAATACATCGGTCTTGAAGAACTCAATCATTGTCAACTATAGTTGGCACATTACGTGATGTCAACTATAGCTGGCAGTAACGCCGAACAGCTCAATGCGTCGAATATGCAGGACACCTGCGCCATCCCGCCCCGCCCGACAGAATCACGTAACATTACACATTGAGTTCAACGAAGCCTCATTCCCGATCCGCTATCGGCCCCGCCCGGCCAGGCCCGCCGATACCGCCGCCGCAAGGAACCCATCCGCCATGACCGAAGTACCGGCCTTTTTCAACCTCTATCGCCATAACTTTGCGCGGCTCGCCGTCGCGGTCCCGCCGGTGCGCGTCGCGGACCCGGCCGTCAACGCGCGCGAGACCATCGCGCTGATGCAGGAGGCCGACGCCCGCCATGCGTTGGTCACGCTCTTCCCCGAACTCGGCTTGTCCGGTTATGCCTGCGACGACCTCTTCCACCAACAGGCGCTGCTGGAAGCATGCCTTACGGCGCTGAGCGAGATCGTCGCCGCGTCGCGCCAATTGTCGACGACAGCCATCGTCGGCCTGCCGCTCGTCATCGACGGCCTGCTCTTCAATTGCGGCGCGGTCGTCCATCGCGGACGCCTGCTCGGCCTCGTCCCGAAGAACTACCTGCCGAATTACCGGGAGTTCTACGAGGCCCGGCAATTCGCCCCGGCTTCCTATCTTCAGCGAGACTCGATCGATCTCATCGGGCAATCCAACATTCCCTGTTCGCCCGATCTGCTCTTTCGGATCGAAGGGCAGCCGCTTTTCACGTTTCACATCGAAACGTGCGAAGACCTCTGGGTACCCGTCCCGCCCTCCTCGTTCGCCGCGCTGGCCGGCGCGACCGTACTCCTCAATCTTTCCGCATCGAACGTGACGGTTGGAAAAGCCGATTACCGGCGCTTGCTCGCAAGCGGCCAATCGGCCCGGTGCCTCGCGGCCTATGCCTATAGCGCGGCAGGCGTCGGCGAATCCACGACGGATCTCGCGTGGGACGGGCACGGGATGATTTACGAAAACGGCAACGCACTGGCGGAAACGGAGCGTTTCGCCGACAAGGCGCAACTGATCTGCGCCGACATCGACCTCGATCGACTCGTCGAGGAGCGCATGCGTCAAACGACGTTCGGCGATTCGGTACGTCAGCATCGCGACGCGGTGGCGAAGTTCCGCACCGTCGCCATTCCGGCCGACGTGCCGAGCGACATCCATCTGCCGCTCGCACGCCGCTACGAACGCTTCCCTTATGTACCAGCCGATCGGGCTCGACGCGGCGAACGCTGCCGCGAGATCTACGACATCCAGGTGCAAGGCCTCGTGACGCGTATGCGCGCCGCCAAAACGAAGACGCTCGTCATCGGCGTATCGGGCGGCCTCGATTCGACACTCGCGCTGCTCGTCTGCGTGCGCGCCGTCGATCGGCTGCAATTGCCGCGCAGCGCCATCATCGCCTGCATACTCCCTGGCTTCGGCACCGGTGAACGCACGCTCGATCAGGCTCGGCGCCTCGTCGCGGCGTTTGGCTGCACAACGAAGGAAATCGACATCCGGCCGAGCTGCATGCAGATGCTGCAGGATCTCGGGCACCCCTTTGCGCGCGGCGAAGCGGTTCACGACATCACGTTCGAGAACGTGCAAGCCGGCGAGCGAACCAATCACCTTTTCCGCATTGCCAACATGCAGGGTGGGCTCGTGGTCGGCACCGGCGATCTCAGCGAACTCGCGCTGGGCTGGTGCACCTACGGTGTCGGGGATCACATGTCGCACTACGGCGTCAACGCAAGCGTGCCGAAGACGCTGATCCAATATCTGATCCGCTGGACCGCCGACGAAAGCGGGCTCGATGCGCACGCCGCCAAGGTCTTGCGCGATGTGCTCGAGACCGATATCAGTCCCGAGCTCATTCCGCCAGGCGAAGACGGCGCGATTCAGCTCACGGAAGCGACGGTCGGTCCTTACGAGTTACAGGATTTCAATCTTTACTACTTGTTGCGCTTCGGCTATCGCCCCTCAAAAGTGGCGTTCCTCGCCTGGACCGCGTGGCGCGACCGTACGCAAGGACCGTGGCCCGACCTGCCCGAAGAAAAACGGCACGAGTATGGCATCGCGGAAATCAAGCAATGGCTTGCCGTATTTCTGCGGCGGTTCTTCGAGCAACAGCAGTTCAAGCGCAGTTGCCTGCCGAATGGGCCGAAGGTCGGCTCGGGTGGCTCGCTTTCGCCGCGCGGCGATTACCGCGCGCCGAGCGATGCCAGCGCGAACGCATGGTTGACCGATCTCGATACCGTGCCGGACAGCGAGGCTGACGATCGCCCGTGACACCCGGATAGCTCAAACCTCGCCCGTGTACTCGCCCCGCGCCGGATACGCATGCTCGATCGTGAAATCGATGGCCTTCAGCAATTCGGCGAAGCTCGGCCGCACGAACGGCATCGATTGAACCGATGCGTAGTAGATCGTCTGGTCCGGCTTGATCAGGAAAACGCCCGGCTCGGAAAAGAGCGCGGGCTCCTCGATACCGATCGAGGTTTTGCCGCGCGATGACGAAATATAGAGCCCCCATTCGCGCGCTTTCTTGAGCGGCAGTCCGTAGCCCACGGCCAAACGGTTGGCGCCGATCTTCACCGCCATCGCTTTCGCCCTCGCTTCATCGTCCGAGCTGACGGCGATGACCGTAACGCCCCGTTGCTCGAACTCCGGCGTCAACCGCTCGAGCTCCCGAAGATACATTGCGCAGATCGGGCAATGCAGGCCGCGATAAAAGCAGATCAGCGTCAGATAGTCGGGCGTTTGCTGAGCAAGATTGAATCTGCCGCCGTCTATCGTATCGATCGTCAACTCCGGCGCTTTCTGTCTGGGCATCAACATGGTGTCTTTCCTCCTCCAGGATTTGTCGACGTGCCGCGCAACCCGCGATTGACAGCACACAGGAAGATTTACATACTTTGGATCATGAAGAGTCCAAATTACATGATCGATCGTCCAGGCCTGCCGAAGCCCGATCGGCTGTCCGCGTTTTTTCGCGCGTTCGACTTCACGGCGACGGCCATTGCGCCCGAAGCTGGCGCAAGCGACGCCACGCTGATAGTCCAGGGTTCCGCTGACGCGGTGCGCCGCCTCGTTTTCACGATCGGTTCACCTGCCGCCCTCGGTAACGAGGTGCTCGCCGCGGTTTATGTGTGCTTCGGCGGACCGCTGAATCCGCTGTTGAACGCGCTGCCCGAGCGCATCGACATCTCGCTCGAAGACGCCCCCGACTTGCGGGCGGTCGCAAGCGTGTTCGCCGCGGAGGCCCTGGACATGCGTTGCGGAAGGCAAACAGCGCTCGCACGCCTTGCCGAAGTCATCGTGCTCATGGTCCTGCGCCGCACGATCGATGCGGGCGCGACACGGCCCGGACTGCTTGCCGGTCTATCGCATCCGGCCTTGCATCGTGCGCTAGCGGCGATACATGACGCACCGTCGCAACCATGGCGCATCGAGGATCTCGCCGCGCTCGCCGGCCTCTCGCGCAGCCGATTCATGGAGTGCTTTCGCGACGTGGTGGGCGTCACGCCAAGCAACTATCTGACGGAATGGCGCCTTGCGCTCGCACGCCGAGCGCTTGTCGATGGCGAGCGTGTGAAATCGATCGCCCAGCGCGTGGGTTTTGGCAGTGCGGCCGCGTTTTCCAGGGCATATACCCGCCGCTATGGGCATGCGCCTGCCCAAGCACGACCGGGCTGAAGGCCGAAGTTACCGTTTGTTGCAAACCGAGAAAAAGTTGGCGCCGGCTCGCGCATATGATTCGCGCACCAATTGAAGAACAAGAGGTGGCGACTATGAAACTCGTTTCCGGAAAACTCGTTGGCGGTGCCGTGCTCGCTGGCGCGGCACTCATACTTGCGGCATGTGGCGGCGGTGGCGGTGGCGGAACGCCGACCGGCACGTTGGCGGTCCACATGACGGATGCGCCTGCATGCGGTTTCGATCACGTCTATGTGACTGTCAGCCAGGTCCGCGTCAACATGAGTTCGAGTGCCGGCGATAACGACAGCGGTTGGAGCGACATCACGCTCGCCACCCCGCAAAAAATCGACCTCCTCACACTGACGAACGGCGTGTTGACGACGCTTGGTCAAACCACGTTGCCGGCGGGCCAATATCAGCAAGTGCGCCTCGTGCTCGCCCCGAATCAAGGCAACGCGCTGGCCAACTCGGTTGTCGTCTCCGGCACGACGACGGAAGTCGCGCTCGCCACGCCCAGCGCGGCGCAAAGCGGCCTGAAGATCATTCGTCCGTTTACCGTCGACGCGAACACCACCGTCGATCTCGTGCTTGACTTCAACGCCTGCAAGTCCGTGGTTCAGCAAGGCAACGGCGGCTATTCGCTCAAGCCGGTCATCACGGCAACCCCCACGACGATAAGCGGCACGATCGACGGCTATGTCGCGCCCGCCGAAGCAGGGGCGAATGTCTATGCGGAGCAAAACGGCAAAGTCATCAGTGGCACCGTGGCTGACAGCACGGGGCATTTCACGTTCGCGCCGCTCGTTGCGAGTGCAAGCAGCGGCAACTATGACGTCGTGATCGCGCAAAGCGGTGTGTCGAGTGGCGTCGTTACGTCGGTGCCGGTTCTCGTCGGGGCTACCACGCATGTATCGACCGCCGCGCAGCCGATCACATTGCCCGCGTCCACGATGAACACGGTAAGCGGCACGGTTACGGTTTCCGCCGCCGCCAGCCTGCGCGCCCTGCAAACGACGACTTCGGGCACTTACGAAATCGCATCGGCCAACGCGAATCTGACGACGGGCGCGTACACCATGAGCCTGCCGATCAGCCCGCCGATGGTCGGCGCGTACAGCAACGCTTTACCGATCGCGCTGACGGCGGCAACGGCAGCGGCCGGCCAATACACGATCGAAGCCGATGCGACCTCGGGTGCGACACAATCGACCGCCGTCAATATCGGAAGCGGCAGCCAGACCGTCAATTTCAGTTTCTGACGCAACCGCGTTCAAACACCGGAGGGGCAAAGCCCCTCCCTTTTCAACGGGGATTCTCCATGAAAAAAATGATAGTCGTACTGACCATTGCCGCCGGTGTGCTCGGCGGATGTGCCGTCTATGTACCCGATCAGCCCGGCGTCGTAGTCCGGCCGCAAGGCGGCCCGGGCAATGGCTTTTGCCCACCGGGCCAAGCAAAGAAAGGCAATTGCTGATTGCAACATCCGGCAAGGCGGGCGCGACGGCGCCCGTTTTCCACGGAATTCCGGCGCATTACCCTGACGCTTTGTAATTGTCTGTAATTATTGTTTCTCGGTCAGATGCCCAGTTCATCGAGGCAAGGTCAAATCGCGACCGGGACATCGGAGAGGCAGCGATAAACGCGCCACCATACGCTCATGCCTGTGGCCGGCAGATCGGGAGCCACACCCGTTACGATTCCCGGTCCGCCCAGTGGATCGTGTCTTCCGCACAGATAACGGCCAGCGTTCAAAAATGACGTGTAGGTGTTGGCGCCGTACTCCATTTCCTGCTTGAATTCGCCGTCCGGCAACGCCCGGCCGCCTTGTTCGAGCCTCAGTCTCGTCGCACAGGCGACTGACCAGGTCGACACGTCGTGCCCAACTGGCGTCCTTTCCGCGCCCACGCACTGATCGGGCGCGTCGTTCGTTGCCAGGACACGGTACTGCCCGACGTAATCGAACAGTTGGATCCGGACACGGTCGGCAAATGACACCGGGTCACCGCACCGCTTTTTGGTTCCGGCACCGGGCACGAAGCTCCAGATATAGTCGGCTTCCTCATGTTTTCCAGCAGCCGCAATCTCCGTGCGGAGTATAGCTGGGCGGCGTTTGCCATCCGGTTGACGTACCACGGCCAAAAACACCGGCGTGCGGCTCGCACAGCTCTTGAATACGACGGGGTCCCCATACCGGACCGTCTCGTCTTCGTCAGCCTCGATTATCTGCGCCGCGTCCCTACGCGAAAAGACAATGTCCATTTCAGCTCCATTTCGTACCTGAAGCACTGGAATTTCGGCAAGCGGCCGCTTTTAACGGCGCGAGCTTGCCACTCCGGCGCGATTAAACGATGCCGGATACTTCCAAACGCACACACGAGCGCCCTGCTCCGCATTGACCGGCGCGCCTCGCGGAAATACCGCTGCGGCGACTTCGGCAAGCGAATCGTTCGTGCGTAAATTACCGATGAATGGGGGAGCTGAAAAACTTAGGGATCGTGATGTCCGATGTGACGAAAAAGCGTGTGCATGAGAAGTCTCCAAGCGGTTCGACAGCTTCGCACCGCGTCGATTGCATCCGAAACGCGGCTCGCTGTCACGGGTACCCCAATCTATAACTTGCCCCGCCGCTTTGACGTCCCAAACGGTCGCCACGGCAATGGCCCTCGCATTTTTTTATGATAGTCGCCCGATTAAATCGCGACACATCCCAACGTAACTCAGGAAGTGAATGTTTAATCAGACGTCCCGCATAATCTAATAAACAGGTCAATCCGTGTCAAGCGATTACCGCGCGATAAATGACGAGAACCTGTCGGGCGCGACGCGAAACCACTACGCTATTGCGGCGCAAAAAAGGCGCATGCCTTTAATGACTGACTCCTCGGTCTTACCCCATTTAAAAAATGTCAAATCCCACTGCTAATTTAACAATTTTTAAGGTTTTGTGATTTTCTTAAAACGACCGTTTCAAGCAATTTTGCACGCCCATTTTAGCCGTGAAAATGTTTTCGGCGCTAATATCGCTGGATCGGCGTGGCGAGGCGGCGCAGCTCGTCTGGCCGCCCCGATGTCGGGGTGAATGTCACACGGCGGGGCGCGCGGCCACCGAATCCCTCACGGCATCCATCAGAGGCCGATGTGTGACGATCGCCTTCAAATCGACGTCGCTTTCGCGAAGCCGCTGGAGATCGGGCAACGGTCGGCGCGTCAGCGGGGACGACTGACAGACTGTTTCCAACGCGCGAGCCGCGGCGAGCAATTCGAAATCGCCGCGGAACCGCCCGACCACCTGGAGCCCGAACGGCATGCCCGCGCGATCGACGCCACACGGTAACGCGAGCGCCGGATTGGTCACGAGCGTGACGACATAGGTCAGCGCGAGCCAACGATAGTAGTGGTCCAAGGCAGCGCCATCGATAGACGTCGCATACGGCTGGCGCCACGGGAACGGCGACACGGGGGTAGTCGGCGCCAGAATCACATCGTACCGATCGAAAAGACGCTGAAAGGCCCGGAACATTCGCGTTTGAGCGGCATGAGCCCAGACGCAGTCCGCAAGCGACAGGCGCATACCCATTTCATAGTTGGCGCGGGGATTGGGGCCGAGCGAATCGGGATCGCTTTCGTAGGCCTCCCGCAATCCGGCGACGAACGCCTCCGCCCGCAGTATGTCGAAGCAACGGTGAGCATCGGCGAAATCGAAATCGAGGGGCTCGCACACCGCAAAATTGTGCTTTAGCGCCGCAACGCGCTCGCGAAACACTTCGCGAATCCCGGAGTCGACGTCGCACACGCCGAAATCCTCGGTGTAGCCCACGCGCAATCGCGACAAATCGGGCGGTTCGATATTCTCCAAGCCGGCCGGGGCCGGCAGCCCATAGCTAAGCGGGTCCGTGTCGGAGACGCCCAACGTCGCGAGCAATTGCAGACGGGCGTCTTCGACCGTTCGCCCCATCGGTCCGACTACCGACAGCGGCGTCCATCCAAGCGGCTTTCGTTCACTCGGCACCAGGCCGGGCGATGTACGCAAGCCCACGACACCGCACTTGGCCGCGGGAATACGCAACGAGCCTCCCGTGTCCGAGCCGCTCGCGAGCGGCACCATGTCGAGTGCGAGCGCCGCGGCTGACCCGCCCGACGAGCCACCGGCGTTCAATAGTGGGTTGAACGGGTTGCCAGTTGCCCCCCATACAGGATTGAATGTGTTCGCGCCGGCGCCCAGCTCGGGGACATTGGTTTTGCCTACAACGATCGCGCCGGCCTGCCTCAGCCGCTTGACGAGCGTATTGTCCGCATCCGGAACGTAGTTGCGAAAACGCGGTGAGCCATAGGTTGTAAGAAGCCCCTCTGTTTCCTCCAGATCCTTGATACCGATGGGCAGCCCCTGCAGGATGCCTTTGCGCTCGCCTCTCGCGAAAGCGGCGTCGGCCGCGAGCGCCTCGCGCCGCGCACGGTCGAACGAGGTCGCGGTAAAAGCGTTCACTTTCGGATTGAGTGTTTCGATGCGCTCGATGCATGCTTCGAGCAGTTCGACCGCGCACAGCTCGCGCGCGTCCAGTAATGCGGCAAGCGCCACTGCGCTATAGCCGGTCCATTCGTTTCGATTCGACATAAGCGCTTACGTCCTGACAAAGTTCGGCAATCGTTGCGAATGTAGACGAAGCGCCAAACCTGGGCCAGTGACGAATATCGAATGCACCCGTCAGTTTTGGACACGTCCCGACGATTGCGGCAACGCACTGCATAGCAAGTCCAGGAAGGTTTGCATCAGCGGCGGAATCTGACGGCGCGCGAGCGTCTGAACCTCGATCGATCGGTCGTTGACGTTGAGTTCGGGCACAGGGAGCGCGATCAGTTTGCCCTCGGCGAGCCGCGTGCGGATGACGAGTTCGCCGCAAAACGTAATGGCGTCGCTTGCCGCTGTGAAGCGCAACAGCGCTTCGAGCGTCTCGCTCATGAGCACGCTTTTGCAAGCGACGCCCTCCCGCGAGCAGTAAATATCGATGAGCTTTCGCAACGTCGAATTCGCAGCGGGAATGGCCAGCGGATAGGCGAGCAATTCGCGAAACGAGACACGCTCGGCGTTCGCCAGCGGATGCGTCGAGGCCACCACCGCCAGTACCGGCGATGGCATCGAATAAACCGTCTCGATATCGGCGCTGGGGCCCAGGCTGAACGTCAGCCCGATGTCGGCGTCGGCCTGGCGGACGCGCTGCGTCACGCCGGCTGCGGTATCGACGCTCAACTCGAATTGAGCTCGCGGCTCATGGCGTCTGAAATCGGCCATCGCTTGCGGCAGAAAATCCGCAACGAAACCCTCTGTGCAGGCAATACGCATCGAGTAAGCCGCATCGCGGCGCAATGCCTCGATCTCGGCGCTGACTTGTTCGGCATCGAGCAACGAGCGGCGCGCGTAGGCCGCAAGTACGGCACCTGCCTTGCTCGGCACCATACCGCGCGATTGGCGCTCGAACAGCGTCACGTTGAACTCGCTCTCGAGCCGGCCTATCTGGCGGCTGATTGCCGATGGCACAACGTGAAGCCGGTTCGCGGCGTCGCTGATCGACCCCGTGTTGACGACTTCGAGAAAATAGCGGACCGCCGCCTCCTGCAGGATTCTGGCATTCATGATGCGTAGCACGCGACTGGGAAGGTCGCGACATCATAGCGCCATACTCCCCTCGCCGATTTTCCGTGGCGCTCACGCCTCCTGCGCGTTGGCGGCCTGCACGCCGCGTATTTTGGCGGCGCTGATCGTCAAACTGACGAGGGTCGCGACCACCGTCGAAACAATGAGGAAACCAAACGCCGCATCATAGCTGCCGTAGTACGAAACAAGAAATCCGATGACGGCCGGTGCGACGAACCCGGCGATTTGACCACCGAAATTGACCATGCCGATGCCCGTTCCGACAAGCCGCTGAGGCAGGATCTTGGTCGGCAACGCGATGACGACGGCCAATACGAACGATTTGAAGAAGTAGACGATCGCCTGGAACGCGATGACGCCGGCAATCGTCTGCGCCGTATACATTTCGTAGAGAAAGAAGCCGGTAATCGCACAGCAGACCGTCATGAGCCGCTTTTCCTTGCCATCGAAGAAGCGCGTCATGACCCAACCGCCCATTGCAGTGGAAATGCTCGCCGCGATAAACGGCAACGGCGTGAGAAGCCCAACCGCCTTCAGGTCGAGATGACGCGCGGTCAGCAAATAGGCGGGCATCCAGGCGTCGAGCCCCTTGTTGACGATACCCATGCCGAACCATACGGTCAGCACTTTCCACATCAGCGGCATCCTCAGCAATGCACGGGAGCCCACTGCGTCGCGGGCGGCAAGCGCCGGCGTGCGCGGTTGCCCCGAAGGCCCTTCGCTCGATGGCCGCACCGCCCTCACCGAGAAGAGGTAAATCAGCGCGAAGACGATGCCGCCGATGCCGATCGCGGAAAATGCGTGCCGCCAGCCAAGTGTAAGAATGAGCGGCGCGACGATGAGCGGTGCAACGAAACTGCCGACATAGTTCGACGACACGAGCATCGCCGACATTTTCGGCCGTTCGGCGCGCGGATAGATTTCGGCGATGCCTTTGATCGAAGCGGAGGGATAGCCACCCTCGCACAAGCCGAACACGAGCCGGACAGCGATCAACGATGCGAGCGACCAGGCCAGTCCGGTGAGCAACGTGAACAAGGACCAAAATGCGATCGATGTCACCACCACCAGCTTGCTGCCCCACCGGTCCGCAATCCAGCCGCCAGGAATCTGCATGGCCGCATAGCTGAGATAAAACACACTCAGCACCACGCCCAGCGCGGCCGGACTCAGATGAAATTCCTTGCCGATATGAACGAGCGACAGCGAGATGGCGACGCGATCGATATAGGAAATGCAGAAGCCGATATAAAGCAGCGCAAATACCCAGATGCGAGCCTGCCGTTGCGCGTTCACGTCATGCATGGTTTTAGCCCGAAGAATACGTGAAAGGCCGACGCGTGCGGAACGGCTGTGCCGAAGACCCGCTTCGCGATGGGTCCAGCCGATCCTAAGAAGCCATTAAAACGTGAACAAGTGACAAATTCCGAACGCTTCGTTCTCGAAAACCGATGGCGAGCGGCCGCCGGAGGCACCGTCGCGTCGGTTCAAAATGCCGCAATGCCAGTCATGGCTCGCCCCAGAATGAGCGCATGAATGTCGTGCGTACCCTCGTAGGTGTTGACGACTTCCAGGTTGACGAGGTGCCGTGCAACACCGAATTCGTCGCTGATGCCGTTGCCGCCCAGCATGTCGCGCGCATGCCGCGCGACCTCGAGCGCCTTACCGCATGAATTGCGCTTCATGATCGACGTGATTTCGACGGCCGCAGTACCCTCATCTTTCATGCGCCCGAGCCGCAGGCATCCCTGCAAACCCAACGCGATCTCCGTTTGCATGTCTGCGAGTTTTTTCTGGATCAATTGGTTCGCAGCCAGCGGCCTGCCGAACGGATGGCGCTCGAGCACATACTGCCGCGCCCGATGCCAGCAATCCTCCGCGGCGCCGAGCGCGCCCCAGGCAATCCCGTATCGCGCGCTGTCGAGGCACGTGAACGGACCTTTGAGACCGCGCACGTCGGAGAATGCCTTCTCTTCGGGACAAAAGACCTCGTCCATGACTATCTCGCCTGTCACCGATGCACGCAGGCCGACCTTTCCCTTGATAGCCGGTGCCGATAGACCTTTCCACCCCTTTTCCAGCACGAAGCCGCGGATCGCGCCTTCGTCGTCCTTCGCCCATACGACAAAGACATCGGCGATTGGGCTGTTGGTCATCCACATCTTGCTGCCGGTCAGCACATATCCGCCGTCCGCTCTTTTCGCCCGCGTTGCCATACCGCCCGGATCCGACCCGTGGTTTGGCTCGGTCAATCCAAAGCATCCGATCGATTCGCCACGTGCGAGCTTCGGCAGTTTTCTCGTGGACGATGAGCTCGAGCGCGGCGCACTGATTCAGGTATCCACGCACGAACTCGCGAGCTCTCGCTCGTACTATCTGATCTTTCCCGAGGAAAAGGTCGAAAACACCGCGCTCGGCAAATTTCGCGACTGGATTGCCGGACAAGCCGGCAATGGCACCGTCGGCCCGGTACGCCAACCCGGTTAGACGAGCACGGCGAGCTTCGTTGCCCACGCGAGAGCGAATGCCATTGAAACCAATGCTATCGTCGGCGGATCAGGCGTCCGTTTCAGCGCAAACGCGGCATTGAATATTGACTGCCCGTGCGGCGGAGCGTCGCTCGGCGTACCCGGACAGTGCCCAGACGCCGAGGCCGCCCAGTGCGAGCAATGTGCCCACGGGCCCAGGCGAAGTCCAGCCGAAGCCGGCCGCGATCGCCAGACCGCCGAGAAACGGCCCCAGCGCATTCGCGGTATTGAACGCGGAATGATTGAGTGCGGCAGCCAAACCTTGCGCGTCTTCCGCGACGTCCATGAGCCGGGTCTGGAGCACCGTGCCTAGCGCGCCACCGATGCCGATCAGGAACACGTCGAGCGTCAGCAGCCAAACGTTCGACGCTGCAAGCGGAAACAGCAACAGCATCGCGGCGCTCCAGGCGAGCAACCACCCCACCGTACGCATCAACGCGCGGTCTGCGAAGACAGGGATGACGAGATTACCGACGGTGAGGCCCACGCCAAACACGCTCAGCACAAGTGACGCGCTCGCCACCGAGACATGCGTGACGCGCTGGAGTACATCGGCAAGATAGGTGTAGACCGCAAACAGCCCGCCAAAACCGATCGCCCCGATCCCTAGCGTCAGCCACACCTGCGGACGGCTCAGCGCGCCGAGCTCACGCAGCGGCCCCGCACCGGGCGCGGGCGGCGCCTTGGGCGCGAGCAATCGCACGCATGTCATCGTGAGCACGCCAAGCAGGCCGGCAAACGCAAAGCTCCATCGCCAGCCGATTGCATGACCGAGCCAATTCGATAGCGGAACGCCGACAATCGTGGCCGAAGTCAGCCCGAGAAACATGCGGCCTACCGCTACGGTACGCCGGTCTTCGGGCACGAGCGACGTTGCGACCAGCGCTGCCGCGCCGAAATAGGCACCGTGGGGCAACCCGCTCAGGAAGCGGAACACGAGCATCCAGTGATAGCTCGGTGCGATGGCGGACAGGCCGTTGCCGACGGCGAACATCCCCATCAACACGATGAGTAGCAAACGTCGGTCGAGCCGCGCCCCGAGCACGGCCAGCGCGGGCGCACCGACAACGACACCAAGCGCGTAGGCGCTGATCACATGCCCGGCGGTCGGCGCATCGATGCCGAGCCCGTCGGCGAACAGCGGCAAGAGGCTCATCGTCGCGAACTCGGTCGTGCCGATGGCAAACCCGCCGACTGCGAGCGCGAGCAACACCAGCCCGACATGTTTGACTGCGTACGGTTGAGACTGAGTCTGGATCTGGGTTTGCATGACAGCGCTCGGCAATGCGGCGGCGGAAAGTCGGCGATTGTACCGATTGAGCGCGCTTCGCGTATTCCCGAGAGGAACCGCGCTTCAGGCGCCGGATGCGGATAGGTCGTTCGAAACGGGGCCCAAGCGGCGTCTTGCGCCCGGTCCCGTCCGCTGCGTCAGTCGACGAGGCGAATACCGAGGAACGTCGCGCGCGAACGGCGAACGCGCTCAGCCTCGCGGTGGCGCGCCTGGAACGAATAATCGGCGTCGAGCGGCAGGTGCGGCGATGCGAACAGGTCGCTGACCTTTTGGAACAATGCAAAAATAAAGCTCATGGCGACTCCCGATTAGATAAGGGTTTTCCCTAGATCGAATTCTAGGTGTTTTCCCTAGATCAGTCTAGTGCATTGCACAAATATTTTTGCCAGCTCCATGTGGGAAGGTGCCTGGCGGGCTTTCTGCGTTGCAGCATTGCAACACGGCATTCCGGTCAGGGTACCGATGCGCCGAGACGCGTCCTTGCGGTTTGGGGGGAACGTACCCAAGGCGAATCGCGGAGCCATTCGCTCAGCGCGGCGCGCGGCATCGGACGCGCGATGAAATAACCCTGAGCGTAATCGCACTCCATACCGCGCAGCTGGTCGAGCACACTACCTGTCTCCATGCCCTCGGCGGTCACCCGGATCCCAAGGCTGTGCGCAAGTCCGATGATCGATTGCACGATCGTGCGAGCCGCATCGTTTCCGGCCATCTCCACGACAAACGATCTGTCGATCTTCAACTCGTCCACCGGCAAACGCTGCAAATACGACAGCGACGAATAACCGGTGCCGAAATCGTCGATCGCAATGGCGACGCCGAGCTCATGGATCTCGGTGAGCGCCTTCAGCGATCGGTTCGGATCGGCCATCACCGCGCTTTCCGTGACCTCGAGCTTCAGTTTTTGGGGCGGGAAACGGTGCTTGTCCAACAGCTCTTTCACCTTTTCCGGGAAACGAACGTCCAGCAGGTTGCGGGTCGAGATGTTGATCGCGACGGCAAGGTCGGGCGCATGCCGCGCGAGCGCCAGCACTTCCTTGATAGCCGTTTCGATGACCCACTGCGTGAGCGGATGAATGAGATCGCTGAGCTCGAGAATGGGCATGAACTCGGACGGTGCGATCATGCCGCGATCGGGGGTCGGCCAACGAATCAGCGCCTCGATCTCGCGATGTCCCGCGCCACGCAGCGAGACCTTCGGCTGGAAGTAGAGCACGAACTCCTGCTTGTACAACGCATGGCGAAGACGGCTCATCAGCAGCCTGCGCTCGTTGCCCGATTCGATTTCCGTGCCGATGACAAAGCCGCTGCTTTCCCGCTTCGCCTTGTACATGGCCGCATCGGCGTTGTGCATCAGCGATTTGACATCCCGCCCCGCCTCGGGCAACGCGGCGGCGCCGATGCTTCCGCTGATCTGCACGTCCATGCCGACGATCGTGAACGGTTCGCGCATGACGTGAACGAGTCGCTTGAGCAGCTCGCTGAACTGCGCCTGTTCGATGGTATCGACGACGAAGGCGAATTCGTCGCCGCCGAGCCTGCCGAGCGTGGCGTCGTCGGGCAATGCGAGCAGCAGGCGGCTGCCGACTTCCCGCAGCAATTGATCGCCCGCCTCGTGGCCGAGCGAATCGTTGATCTCTTTGAAGCCGTCGAGATCGACGAGACCGACGAAAAGACGTGTGCCGCTTTCCAGGCAGTGCCGTACACGCTGTTCCAACAACTCGACGAAGCTCGTCCGATTGAGCAAACCCGTGAGCATATCGAGCGTGGCCTGGCAGCGCAGTGCATCCTGCTGCAAGCGCCTTTCGGTGGTATCGAGGAATGTCACGATCGTGCCGCATACCGTGCCGCCCTTCATCATCGGGTATGCCCAGCATTCGACCGGCAGTGCCGCGCCATCTTTGGTCATGAAGACCTGGTCGTCGAGATGGGTGTGCGCGCCGGGCTGCTGCAGCGAATGCAGTTTGCAGACGCCGACGTCGTGAACGCTTGCTTCGTACTGCGAACGATGAATCAGCGTATGCATGTGCATGCCGACGAGCTCATCCGCGCGATATCCGAGCAACCGTTCGCACGCGCCGTTGGCGAACGTGCATCGTCCCTCGCTGTCGAGGCCATAGATGGCTTCCACCGTCGAATCCATCAGCGAAGCAAAAAGTTCGTTCTGTTCGCGAATCATCCGCGAAAGCGAGCGGCGATAGGTCACATCGGTAATGAGCGCGAGCGACGCGTCGTTACCCGAAAAACTCAACGGGAAATAGGCGATTTCGACAAAGAGCTCCTGGCCGCTCGAATTGCGATGCAATCGCGCCGTGCCTTCCGGGAGCTCCAGCCCTCGTTCCCGCTTGCCCACGCGCTCCGCGCCGCCCGGATGCAGCTCGAGATCGGCCTCGCACATTCCGAGAAAGCGTTCGCGCGTAAAGCCATAGTGGGCGATTGCGCGGTCGTTGACAGCCAGGAACCTGCGCGTGCGCGCATCGCAGACCCACATCGGATTGGGATTGCGTTCGAAAAGCGAGCGGTATTCAGCCTCGGATTGCATCAGCGCCTGGGCCGTACGGTTGCGCTCCAGACTGAGCGCCGCAATCTCGGCGCTCAATTGACCGATTTGAATATCTTCCGTCGAGGGCGCGCGCACCTCTCGCGCATATAGTGCGAACGAGCCCAGCACGCGATGCCCCGTCGAGATGATCGGATGCGACCAGCATGCACGCAATCCATGCGCGAGCGCGAGTGTCTTGTAATCCTTCCAGAGCGGATCGGTGGCGATATCGTCGACCACCACGATGCGTCGCTCCGCGATCGCCGTCCCGCACGACCCGGCTCCCGATGCGGCCCGCAGACCAGCGAGCGCATCCTTGTACGACGCTGGCAGGCTCGGCGCGATGCACGATTTGATGCAGAGGGTCCCCGGATCCACAATGACGACGGACGCGATGGCCCCCTCGATCTGCTGTTCGGCGAAGCGCGTCAACAGCACGAGGGCATCGTCGAGCGGATCGTTCTGGGCAATTCGCCGCAGCACTTCGATCTGGCCTGCTTCGCGCCTGAACGAGGCCTGCCACTGCCGTTCATGGCGTGCGAGCTCCGCGCCGAGTTCGTCGAGTTGCACGGCAATCTCGGCGAAAGGCGCCGCACGCACCTGCGCCGAGACAGAGGTACCGAATTGCCGCGTACGCAACCGCGTGGTCGCGGCTGCGAGCCTGTCCAGGTAACGCTTCATGCGGATGCGCGCGACCATCCAGCCGCCCAGTGCCGCGCATCCGGCGAGCAACAACGACGGCGCGGCGTCGAGCCATCTGCCATGGAACGAGCCGGCGCTTGCACGCACGAAAACGACCGAGGCCGCCAGCGCCAGCACGCCCACGCCGACCGCGATCCAGCGCCCTCTTTCGGAAACTGCTTTCCACAACTCGTTGTTGCGCGTCATTTTTCATCGCCTGCGGCTGGCGTTGCCCTATTCGTCTATCGGGCGCATCTGCAGGACAATGAATGCAGGTAAACCCTCGCGTACCGACAGGGCTGCCTCCGCCACGTCTCGCGCGGCTCACGCATCACTTCGCAAACAGCTGTCCAATGTCCTTGAACGCCTTGAACTCCAACGCGTTACCGCACGGATCGAGCAGAAACATCGTCGCCTGTTCGCCGACTTGTCCCTCGAAACGTACATAGGGCTCGATCACGAACCGGGTGCCGAAAGACTTCAGCCGTTCGGCGAGCGCTTCCCAATCATCCCAACCGAGCACGACGCCGAAGTGCGGCACCGGCACATCGTGGCCATCGACCGGATTGGTATAGGCCTCTTCCTGTGATGGCGTCTTGGGATGCTCGTGAATCACCAATTGGTGGCCGAAGAAGTTGAAGTCCACCCACCGGTCGCTCGAGCGCCCCTCCGCCAGTCCGAAGACTTTGCCATAAAACTCGCGCGCGGCGGGCAGATCGTAGACGGGAATGGCTAAATGAAATGGGGAAAGGGTCATCGTCTGTGCCTGATATCGTTTTCGGATTGATGGATTTTCATTGAGGCCGGGGGTGCACGGTTCAAGCGCCACTGCGGAAGAAGCTATCGAGTTGCGCGCCGGAGGCGGCATCGGCAAATCCGTCGAAGCGCCCCTCGGTCAGCGAGCGCGCCGCGCGCATGAAGCCGCCCCACGCCGAACGCGCGAGTGCGCCGCCCACACTGACGCGCCGCACGCCCATCGCCGCGAGATCGTCGAGCGTGAATTCGGATGTCGAGCCGATCAACACGTTCACGGGTTTCGGCGCAACCGCGCTTACCACCGCCGCGATCTGCTCGCGGGTCTTGATGCCGGGCGCATAAAGACAGTCCGCACCGGCCTCCGCGTAGGCCTGCAGCCGAGCGATCGCATCGTCGAGGTCCGGGACGCCGACGATGAAGTTCTCGGCACGGCCGACCAGCAGCGTATCGCCGCCTGCCTCGTCGATTGCGCGCCGCGCGGCTTGCATGCGCTCGATGGCCACCGGCAACGGCAGTAGCGGTGCGCTCGGGTCTTGGGTCGAGTCTTCTATCGATAGCCCCGCGACGCCCGTCTCCACGGCCAGCTTCACGTTTTTCGCAACGCCGGCAGCGTCCGCGGCAAAACCATTTTCGAAGTCCGCGTTGACAGGGAGGCTTGTCGCCTCAACCACATTACGAAGATGGTCGAGCACGCGGTCGACGGATAACGTGTTATCGGCGTGGCCGATCGACCATGCAAAACCGGAGCTTGTCGTTGCGACAGCCTTGAAGCCGAGGCTCTGCAGATATCGGGTACTGCCGATGTCCCAAGCGTTCGGCAGCACGAAGCAACCCGAAGCATGCAAGGCACGAAACGCTGCACGTTTTTGCGCGACGGTGGGAACCATGGAGCACTCCTCTATGTGTAGTGGAAATGTCGACATACCGATGCAATGCGCGAGTGGAATGCGCGTCGGCAAATGATACCCGTAGCTCGACGGAACGAGTTGTCGAGACCGATGTCCATCGCGTTGTCCGTCAACGCATGACGCTCTCAGGGGATATCGGCATGGCAAACTCGCTCGGCAATATCAAGCACATCGTGCAATTGATGCTCGAAAACCGCTCGTTCGATCAGATGCTCGGATTTCTATACGACGGCAAGCGCACAACGGCCTCTGGGGCACCTTTCGAAGGACTGACGAGCGACGAATCGAACGTCGACGATCTTGGCAAGACCGTTGCGGTGAGCCGCATCGCGGCCAATATGCCCAACGCGTACTTCAAGCCGGGCGCCGATCCCGGAGAGGGTTTTTACAACACGAACATGCAGCTGTATTCGACGATGCATCCCACTGCTGATGCCAAACCGACCAACAGCGGTTTCATCTCCAACTTCAAATCCGCGATCGATTACGATCTCGCGCACCACTACGGCGATACGCTGCCCGGCACGCAACCGGCCGACATCATGCAGATGTACACCCCCGAGCTGCTGCCTGTCATGTCGACGCTTGCACGCAGCTACGCCGTGTGCGACCGCTGGTTCGCATCCGTCCCAACGCAAACGGTGCCCAACCGCGCGTTCGCGGCGGCCGCTACGTCGCAGGGAAGACTCGACAATCACGTCAAATCGTTCACCTGCCCGAGCATCTTCGGCCGTCTGACCGACAACAAGCTCGACTGGGCGATTTTCGGATACAACCGTCCGCCGCTCACTCGCACGGATTTCCCCGATACGCTCAACGCGGACCCGACGCATTTCGGTCTCTTCAGCGATTTTCAGCGGCGTGCGAAATCGGGCGATTTGCCGCCTTACACATTCCTGGAGCCGGATTTCAGCGCGAACGGCAACAGCCAACACCCGAATTACGATGTGGCGAAGGGCGAACAATTGATTTACCAGGTCTACCGCGCGTTGCGGGACAGTCCGGCTTGGGGCGACACGCTGTTCATCGTCACCTACGACGAGCATGGCGGGAATTACGACCATGTCGCGCCCGCTGAAAACGCCGTTGCGCCGGATGACTCGGTCGGCGAATTCGATAACTTCGGCTTTACGCGCTTTGGCGTCCGCGTTCCCGCGTTGCTGATTTCGCCGCGCATCGCGCCGGGCACCGTCTATCGCGCGCAAAGCGGAACCATCGACCATACGAGCGTGCTCAAGACGATCGAAGAGCGCTGGAACCTGAAGCCGCTGACGAAGCGCGATGCCGCGGCGCCCAGCCTGGCCGATGCGCTCACATTGGCGCAGCCCCGCAATGACGATCCGCTAGCCGGCGTCGTTCCGCCACGCTCAGCGACGACTCAACCGAACCTGGGCACACCGAGCGAGTTGGAGCGCATTCACGCGTGGCGCGTATCGAAGCTGCCGATTCCCGATGAGCACGGCCGCGTGGCACACGTCCAGCCGCCACTGGACACGAGCGCGCAGATCGGCGAATACATCCGGGATCGCATGGCGGCATGGGACGATCACCTGCACAAGACCAGACGTTGACCGCCCGTATCGCCCTTCCTCCGTTTTCGTATGACGAAAACGTGTCGTGTAGGTGCCGGCTCAATGGCGGTTTCGCTTGTTTTGGCGGGGGTAAACTTGCCGCGACCCGCTCGTCGCGATCCCCGGATCGCCGAGCGCATTGCACCGCAAGCGAAAGGAAGGAGGATCGAAGTGCCAAGGCAAGTGCCGTGTCTCCGTTTAGTTGGGCTTGTCGTCTTGCCGGCCGCGATATTGTTTGCGGCCGGGACGGTAAGCGCTCAGGAAGCCAGCCTACCCGGCCAGCCCGGCCTCTTTTCGGGCACCACGGCAACCCACACGGATGCCACGATCGAAAAGATCGACATGAACACCAATACGCTGACGCTGCGCAAGCAGGACGGCTCGCTCGTCGACGTCGTAGTCGACAAGACAGTTGGCAACGTCAGTAGACTGCATATCGGCGATCACGTTGCAATCACCTATACACGTGCGCTGATTCTCAGCGCGCAGCGCGCGGCCGAGGGAGCGATACGCGAACGCATCGATACACAGACCGTCACCCCGGCCTCGGGGGGCATGACGAAAACGGTCCATCGCGTGCAGGCCGTTGCAACAGTGCTCGCCATCGATCGGGGACAGCGACTGTTGACGCTACGCGGCCCAAGCGGCCCGATGACCTTGCAAGCCTCGACCGATCGCTTCCTCGACGGGCTCCAAATTGGCGAAAACATTCGCGTGGACTACATCGAGGGCACCGCGCTCGATGTCACACGCGACGGCGAGCCGGTACGGTAGATCGCCGATCGCTCGGGCGTTAGTCAGTTGAGGTCGTCGTTCAACGCGCGCCGCAACAGTTCGTCGACCACGCCCGAAATTCCGTCCGGATGCGTGGTCGCCATTTCCTTCAAGCGGCCGACCAATTCGCCATCGAGCTTGCACGCGAACGGCACAAGGCCTTTCGCCTGGTCGAGCTTGCGCTGCTCGCGCCGATTGAGCGGCGCATCGGCCGCACCTTTACCGAAACGCTCCGAATGGGTCTGCTTCATCGAGTGCGTGAGCTTCAGCGCCTTGTTTTTCTCAAGGTCGGTTTTCTTCATGGCCATGCTTTCGGGTCCCGCGTTTTCAAGTTCATGGAAGCGGCATTGTACGCGGCGAACGTGGGCATTCTGGCTCGGGCCTCGATGTCATCGCTCGTTCGCCCCGATTCACGCAGCCCGATTCATGGATTCATGCCCACCCGATTCATGCGCCTTGAGCCACACCGCCCCACAGCAACGTTTGAATGCGCCCAAGCCACCGCTGCAAGAACGGGCGACGCTCGCACCATTCGGTCGTCAGCGTCACATGCGCCGGCGCTTCGCCTTCCGCGCTAAGCCAGACGCGCTCACCGCGCGAGAGATGGATGACATCGCCAGGCCGCAGCCAATAATCGTCGAGATGCCCGGCTCGCGTCAGCCAGACCGGCGCGCCTTGCGCTCTCAGCTCGGTGTCGACCGTCATGCGCCACGATACCGCGCTCGAGGGCGCGAGCGTGGCATGAAGCACGACCATCCAGGTTGAAGTGGCGTCGAGCGAGTGCCCAACGGGTAAAACGCGGCAATCGAACTGCGGGGTACTTTCGGTCATCTTTCTCTCCGTCGATTAAGCCGGCAGACGGAGGAAGCACCAAATCGAAAAAGGCCCCATCCGTTTCCGGGGGGCCTTGTCGTGCATTCGTGATCTTGCTAATGCGCGCACGCCCCCGATGATGCGCCCCAGTGGGCGTTCATCGGGTGGTTAATGAAAATGGCGAAATGGAGTGGCGTAAGCATGTCAATGAGTTTCCATGGCACCGCAACGCTTGTCAATGGAATTTTGATATGCGTGAGGCGAAGGGGGTTTGGGTGTGCCGATGCCTGCTGGTTTATTTTTACGTTAATTCGTAGTGTCAATCAGTTGATCAAAAGCGTCGTAAGTCGCGCATTGGCTTGCATCGCTCGCACGCTCGGCTTGCCGAATTGATTGAGACGGACATCGAGCGCAGTGAGCGAACGGCTTGCCGCGAATGCGCGCGCCGCTGCATCGCCGAGTTCGTTGCCGCTTGCACTGAGCGAAGTGAGCGAGCTGCTGCCCGCCAGTGCCTGTGCGCCCGTCTCGCCGATCCGGTTGCCGCTCACATCGAGCGATCTGAGCGAGCGGCTGAGCGCGAGTGCCCGCGCGCCCGAACTGCCGATGCCGTTCAAGCTCGCGTCGAGTGCGCTCAGCGAGCGGCTCGCCGCAAGTGCTTCGGCGCCTTCGTTGCCGATTCGGTTGCCTCTCACGCTCAGCACGGCAAGCGAGCCGCTTGCCGCCAACGCTCGGACACCGGACGCGCCAATGCCGTTATAGCTTGCGTCGAGCGAAATCAGCGATACGCTGTGCCCCAATGCATGCGCGCCCCCGTCCCCAATCGTGTTCGAGCCTATATCGAGCGAGCGAAGCAAATCGTTGGCCGCCAGCGCTCGCGCACCCGCATCGCTCAGCCCGTTGTCGCTCACGTTGAGCGAGATCAGAGACGGACTGCCTGCCAGCAGGCGCACGCCTTCATCGCCGATCAGGTTGCCACTCAGATCGAGCGAGCTCAGCAAGCGATTCGCCGCAAGCGCGCGCACCCCCTCCCTCCCGATTTCGTTATGGCCCACGTTCAGTGCGGTCAGCGTGCGGCTTGTCGCCAACGCGCGCGCGCCCTCGCTGCCCACGCTGTTGCGACTCACGTCGAGCGAAACGAGCAAACGGCTGCCCCCCAGTGCCCGGGCGCCGGCGGCACCGATGTGGTTGCCGCTGAGATCCAGCACCGCGAGCGAATGACTGGCCGCCAGTGCGCGAGCGCCCGCATCGCCGATCCGGTTTCCGCTCAAGTCGAGCATCGTGAGTGTGGAGCTATTCGCGAGTATTCGCGCGCCTTCGTCGTCGATTCCGGTCTGCGCCGCGTTGAGCGAAGACAGTGGCAGCTCGGCCAGCTGTGCCAGCCCGGCCGGGGACGTGGCGCTGCCCCGGCACTCGCTCAAATCGAGGTGGCGCAACGACAGCGGTAGCCCCGCCACATCCTCGGCAGTGAACGTACCGGCGAGACGCAGGCTTTGCGGCCGCTGCCCTGTATGCTTCAGACTCGCGAGGTCCTCGCGGCTGACGATCGTCAGCTGTGCCTCGGCAGCGCCGCGCAGGTGTCCATTGACCGGCCGCATGGCCCAACGGGCAGTCTGCCGGTTGTAGCGGAAAATCTCGTCCCACGCGCCCGCGGAAAAATGGGGCACCACGGCCGGGCCGAATGCCTGTGCGTCACCCTCGGACGCGCGGCGACCATGACGGCCAGCCCCTGTTCGAACGGTCCGTGGCGACGCCGATTCGGGCGCGGCCGCCCCAGGCGGTACCCAGCCTGGGGTGAGCATCCGAGGTCCGTGTCTGCGGGAGAACCATCGACGAGAACCGACCGTTGCAGCGCCTTCTTCGGATTCGCGGCGCATCCGTCCGGGTACGGTGCGATCGTGCGGCTCAGCAGAGCCGGGCTCGCGCGGCGGTACCGGCGCCCGCGGCGCCGGCGCCGCGGTTGTCGTTGCCGCGCTGTTTCTGGAGCCAAAGTGGCGCAGTACCGCGGAAGCCGCCGCGCTCAACGAGCGCGAGGAAGAACCGGCATGGCTTGCGCGAGACAGGTTCGGGGACGGTCCGTGCGGGACATCGCCCGTACTGTCTATCGACGGCCGAGAAATGTCCTGGCGCGAAGTTCTCGTTACCATTCACTAGCTCCATTTGCCAAGCTCGGAACAATGAATGAATCGCGCGGCGGCACGCGATGAGAACAACGAAAGTGCGAGGAAATCAGCGAATGAAAGCAAAGCGCCTGAAAATCCCTGCGAAACCCGGTGCTCTGCATTCGAGCGCCGGCTCATGCCTCGCGCGTCGACTCCTCGCCTTCGGCAATCGACTCCATCGGTCTGCGCGCGCGTCGCGCGATAGCCGGCAACGTGTCCGATGTCCGTACGGGACCGGCCGTCCGCGTCCAGTTCGGCGCGCGCAGGTGATCGAAGGCGGGATCGTCGAGAACCTGTTGTTCGCGATCGACGGAAAAGCGCGCCAGTGCATTCGCAAACTGCCGCGGATCCCCGTGATATCCCATGCCCGGCGGCCCGCTGGTTTCCGGGCGGCCACCGCCGTGGCCGTCCGTGTCGGTCAGACCTAGCCTGAGTTGAACGAGCCCGGGGTAGCGATATCCGCCCGGTCCCTTCATGATGCCCATCAGGCCGCGCCGCCGGTCCTTCGCGTAGTCGAGCGTAACGGCAACGCCTCGCGGCTGCGCATAGTCGACTTCGAGCATGCCGCCCTTCGTTGCGCGGCGGGCCTGGTTGTTATTCAGCAGTTGCGGATCCATCAGGATCATCGATGGCTGCTTCGGCAGCACAATCAGGTTTTCGAGGGTCGCGCGAAACGCTTGTGCCATTGCACCGCCCATCGAATGGCCACCGATGAAATCGAGCTCGACCCGGTCCGGGTGCGACAAAATCTTCGAGAAGAGCTCGCCCGCGCGCTTCGCCGCACGATCGACTTCTCCAATCCGCCCGAACGCACTGCCAATGTCCTGCAGGTAATCACGCATGTTTTCCGTGCCACCGAAGAAAACCCGCAGGCGCAACGGTTCTTGCAGTCTTCCACCCGATACGCGCTCCGCCGCGACTCGCAAATGGGCAACATCCATCACACTCCTCAATTCGTCGCGCTCTTGCGGCGATAGCGGATCGTTCAGCGCTTCATGATCGAGCGCGGCATTGTCGTAGTCCGCAAGTAAGCGGTCGATGTCCTTACCGAACCGTGCGAACGTCTCGCGAATCGCCTGCTTTTGCTGCGGGCGCCTGTCGGCGTTGGACGACAGCTTGCCGAAGCCGAGCGCCTCCGAGAGCGCCTCGACGTCGCGATCGTCGAGCTCGTCGAACGCTCGCTTCGGATCGCTTACGAAACTAAGTTTGGGACCGGACTTGAGGGAGTTGATCGGTGGCGTTTTCGCGGCCGGCGATGCAAGCTTGAGTTCGGGCTGAATACGAAGGTCGTCCACGGGTGCCGGCCGCGCGCTTGGGCGCAACGCACCGGAAGACGCCGGCTTGCGGTCCTGCAGCTCGCCAAGGAACGTTTCACGTGCCGCAAGCTCGAGAAATGCCTTCGCCCCCACGGCCGTTTTCGGAATGGCCTCCGCGACGCCGCCAAAGCGGGCGGTCATAATCCGGGCAAACGTGCGGTTCGACGCGTTGCGAATAGTGATATCGGGGTTGTGACCGAGTACGGCAAGCACCGTGTCGCGCGTACCGGACCGAGCAAGCCGCATCACCGCGGTGTTGCCATCCTGGTCGCGGGCATCGATCGGCGTCCCGGCGCGCAACAGCATATCCGCGATCTCCGGCGACGGCGCATCAAACAACGCTGTTGCACCACGGCGATTCGTCGCACTCGGGTCTGCGCCGGCCGCAAGCAACGCCGATACGATTTCCGTGCCGCACCGTGCAGCCAAATGCAGCGGCGTATTGCCAAGCTCGTCGCGTACGTTCGGGTCGGCGCCATTGGCAATCAATACTTTTGCACATTCGATGTTTCGGCTCGTCAGCGCGTTCATCAACAGCGTCGCGCCGCTATGGTCCTGCGCGTCGACGAGCTCGGGCGAGCGCGCCAGGATGTCGTTCATCCGCCCGGATGGAAAGTCGCTGTCCCATACCATGTCGAGCAACGCTTCGCGATCTTCGTTCAGCTTCGCGTCAGCTGTCTCATGATCGTTACCGGCTTCGCTACGTGCGCTCGGCGTGCTGCCAGCCGTCGACGCGTCGATGCGAGCCGATCGCACGCGCGACTGACCGCTGAGCGAGAGACGTGGCGAATCGGCCCTGCTGGACGGTGGCGTCCAGACCGCGGCCGAGCGAATCGCCGCGATGGCTTCCCGAAGCTCTTCATCGTCCGACGACGACCTCGCCGGAGGGCGATGCGAGGACGACGGGATACTTTCCGGCATCACGCGCCGGCCGCTTTGCCGCTTGAGTGCGCCGAGCACGGGCCCCACCGCCATTTTGCGGCTCGATCCCGATTGCGCCTTCGGCGCTTGTCGTTCGCCTGAATCGGATTGCACGGTTGAGGCGCCAAGCCAGGCTCGAAAGCTGGAAATCGGATTCTTCATCGGCAAGGCACCTGATTTGACACATGGACGCAGGGTAAGGACTTCGTCTCATTGTGGCGGCGCTTGCGCAACTCACGTCGCATGGCGCGGCGAAAACGCTCGCCAGTCGGCGAAGCATTTGCGCGCGCACATCGCTGTCAGCGGATGAAAAACCCGCTGTTAACCTCTCCTTTCTTCCTCGTTCGAGTACGGAATCGAATTGCCCTCGATACCCAGATCGAAATTGCAAGCCACGATCGCTCTCACGGGCTCCGACGCACTGAGATTGACGGGTTGGTGCGGCACGCCGCCGGGGATGTAGACGAAATCGCCTGGCTGATTGAGCATCGATTTGTCCATCCGGCGTCCATACCGATGCTCGACGTTGCCGCTCAACACATAGAGGATCGTTTCCGTTCCTTCGGGATGAGCGTGAGGAGGAATGTTCTCGCCGGGTTGAATGACAGCCATGTACATGAACAACGAGCCCGGTCGCTTCATGTGTCCCGCTGCCGCGTGGTACGAGAACGCCGTTTGCGGGGTTCCCGCGCTTTCGCTGTTCCCGGTCGAGAGCAGCACGATATCGTCATCCATTCCTGTGCTCCATTCAGGCTGTGGGGTTGCCCGGAGACGCTACCCATTTGTTTCGGACACCGAAGCAACGAGGCGAAAAAAAGCACTGCGGCGCGAAGTGCCATCGATCGTGCGCCGCCTCGTATCTCATTCATCAGATGGTTGCTTCATGACACAATCGGTACGACGCCGAATCCTGTGGCCGAGCGCTCGCGCCATCCATCCCAAATACGCTTGCCGATGAATGCACCGCAACCTTCACTGAGCCGTCCTCGCGTGCCACGCACCATCTGGGCGCTCGGCTTCGTCAGCCTGTTCATGGATCTGTCATCGGAATTGATCCACGCTCTCTTGCCCATCTTTCTCGTCTCGACAATGGGCATGAGCGTAATCGCGCTGGGCGCGCTCGAGGGCGCCGCCGAAGCGACCACGATGATCGTCAAAGTGTTCTCCGGTCCATTGAGCGACTGGCTGGGAAAACGCAAAGGCTTGCTGCTGGTGGGCTATGGGCTCGCCGCACTGACCAAGCCGCTTTTTCCATTGGCAACCACGCCATTCCTCGTTGCGCTCGCGCGTCTTGTCGACCGCCTGGGTAAAGGCATACGCGGCGCTCCTCGCGACGCGCTCGTGGCCGATGTGGCGCCTCCCGAAATCCGCGGCGCCAGCTTCGGCCTGCGTCAATCGATGGATACGATCGGCGCGGTAGCGGGCCCGCTGCTCGCGATGGCGCTCATGTTCGCCTTCGATGACCGTATCCGCACCGTATTGTGGTTCGCCGTCGCCCCGGCATTCATTTGCGTGGCCTTGTTGTTCTTTGGCGTCAAAGAACCCGGGCGCGGGGCCGAGGCTCGACAGGCATTTCGCTCGCCACTTCAATGGCGTGCTTTGCGAGGGTTTACCGGCGGCTATTGGTTCATCGTCATCGTCGGCGCCACATTCACGCTTGCGCGGTTCAGCGAGGCGTTTCTCGTCTTGCGTGCGCAACAGGCGGGCTTCAATCTCGCATGGGTACCTGCCGTAATGGCCGTCATGAACGTGGCCTATACGCTGTCGGCGTACCCCGTAGGCAAGCTGTCGGACCGGCTCGACCGCCGTATTCTGCTCGCCGCCGCACTCGCACTGCTGATGGCCGCGGATATGGCGCTGGGCCACGCCGCATCGGCGCCCTTCGTCTTTGCCGGTGCCGCTCTATGGGGACTGCACATGGGTTTCAGTCAAGGCATTCTCGCCGCGATGGTAGCCGACGTCTCGCCCGCCGCTTTGCGCGGCACGGCGTTTGGCATCTTCAACCTCGTAAGCGGCGCATCGATGCTGCTCGCGAGCATTCTTGCCGGCTGGCTTTGGCAACGGTACGGTGCGCCAGCCACATTCTGGGCGAGCGCAGCGCTTGCGGCGCCGCCGCTCGCGATGTGCGCTTTCGCGCCCGCAGCGGGCCAACGGGAATCGCTTTGAAGGGCGCTGCGCAATAGCGGCCGTTCGAGGACATCCATCGAAGCACGCCGGCATCGAAACCGGATTGGGATTACACCGCGATTACACAATTGCGGCCATGATTCTTTGCGCGGCTCAACCGTTCGTCCGCAGCTCGCATGAGCACATCGCCCGTCGTGCCATCTTGCGCAAACTGCGCAATGCCGATGCTGACGGTGACCGAAAAGCGATCGCCGCCACTCGAAAACGGCGTTGCCTGCACCGCGGCGCGGATTCGCTCGCCCACCATCAGCGCGGTGTCGAGCGCGCCTCGCGGAATCAGCACCATGAACTCCTCGCCGGCGACACGGGCCACGCCTTCGTATGGACGGATCGCATCGAGACAGATATCGACCACACTTCGCAGCACATGATCGCCTACGTCCCGGCCGAACCGATCGTTGATACGCCGAAAGTTGTCGAGGTCGAGCGCGAGCAACGAAAACGATGCGCTTCCGCGCTTGGCCCGCTCGATTTCCCGTTCGATCCGATCGACGAAAGTCTTGCGGTTGACGGCACCGGTGAGCGGGTCCGCCGTGGCCAGTTGCTCCAGTTTAAGGTTGCTGCGCTGCAGTTCGCGCAGCGCGCTTTCGGTACGCGCCATCGATTCTTGCAAACGTGCCATCAATTCTTCGCGGCTATAGATGGCCGAAAATGAGCCTGCGGCATGGAAGGCCTGAACGATGCCATAACTGAGCAGGAAGAAGCCGCCGGCAAAAATCGCATGGGCAAGCCACCACATGTGGTTCCAGGGTTTGCCGAGCAGGAACGCAAGCGAGGAAAGCGCGAACGCCATCACCGATATCCCGAAGATCTGCATGAGCGGGGAACGAATCCTGCGAGCAAGAAGACAGGCGACATTGACGATCGACACCAGCATCGCGCCGCCTTCAAGCGTGAGGCGGGTCGCAAGCGAGCCGGCAAACGGTGTGTTGGCGAGTACGGCGACAAGCAAATCGACGACGACAAAGGCGACGAGCCATGCCGCCCAGAACAAACGATCATGCCGCCGCACCACAGGATCGGGTTCCGAGCCGACCCGATAAGACAGCAAGCCGACGAACAACAGAACCGCCATCACGAGCCGCGAAGCAGGGCCATACAGCAGAAACAGCCAAATATCGTGATGCGCAAGCGGTGTAAATGCACCATGCGGCGCATAGACGATGACAAAGCCTGCAAAACCCAGTGTCAACCAGCGCAATATCGGATCGCCCGAACGCCGATAGCACTGCCATGTGACGTAGCAGACGAAAAGTCCTTCCAGCGTGGCGAGCGCAATCGCGATCTCGTGAAACGAGTGGTCTTCGAATAAAAGCCGGGGATTCTGAAAAAAATACAGATAGGCAATCAAATATGCCGGTAATAACGCGAAGGCAATCACCAGCAAACCGGCATACCCACGCGTAAGGCGACGAATGAGCTGCTCGGAGTCGTCGCTCTGCTTCGTGAGCCCTGTCGTTTCGGTCATGATATTGGCCCGCTTTCTCTCGTTGTCTTCCTTTCTGCCGTGGCGCCAGCGGCACGCCTCGCGGCGGCGTTTTTTGCATTCTACGGAAGATTGCGGTCTTTTTGGCCGTTTATTCGATGCTCGCTCGGCGCTGTCTTTCAGTCGATGTTTCGCAAACGTTTGGGAAAACGATTCGGCATATTCGAACCGTTCTGTCTGAATCCGCGTGCAAAATTCGCTTCATCGCGAATCAGGCTTGACGGATACGACCGAAATCGCGTTCCCATCCTGAGCGCGGCGCAATCTGACGTGCCAGCGCGAGCTGCCGTCATAGGGCATATGAGCGAACGCGCTTTGCACAAGATAAGCTACGCTCGCGCGCGATTCGGCCTCGCGATCGCGGCTCGACGCGCTGACCTTATAGATTTCGCGGCCGGTCGCACGATCGAAAAAACGTAACGTCAAAGAGTGAACGAAGCGTTCCCGGCCCAGCCATCGAAGCAACAGCGACGGCTGCCACGCCCGGCATTCGTCCTGCGCCTTGCAGGTCTCATCGAGTACCGACACCGGCTCAGCGTGCGTGTCGTAAGCAACCGAAACGCGCAAGCGCGCGCGAGCGTCCGGTACCGCGTCGAAGTCATGTTTCGCCAATGCGTCGGCAATGGCCAACTCATACCGCGTGACGTCCTCGCCGGCTGGCGCCACCGCCGAGTGCGCAAACGCATAAGTGCGCGGCCCCGCATCGAGCGCCGAGGCGTCGGGCAGCGATGCCCTCACATCCGATTCGATGCCGGCGCATCCGGCCAGAATCGCCACGGCGAACCCAAACGCGAACCATCCAGTTTTCAACATTCGATTTTCCTTGTCAGGCCCGGCAGCGCACGGGGCCGTCCGCCGTTTCTATTCGGTTACCCTCTCGTCCACGGCCGGCAACCATATCGTGACCGTCGTACCTCGTCCCGGCTCGCTTACGACGCGCACGTCGCCGCCGTGCCGCGTCACCACTGTCTTGATGAATGCCATGCCGAGCCCCGCGCCGCCCGAGGCCGGCTGGCCCGGTGCCTGGAACCGACGAAAGGGCTCGAACAAGTGACGCTGCATCGGCAACGGGATGCCATAGCCCTCGTCCGTGACGGTACATTCCACGCGATGCGGCGGCGCGTCCGCCACGGATACTTTCACCACCGTATCGTTCGGGCTGTACTTGATCGCGTTGTTGATGACGTTCGAGACGGCACGTGTCATCAGCGAGCGATCGGCCGCCACCCAGTATTCTTTGCCGTCGATGTCCATGTCGACGCGTATGCCCTTGGTGCGCGCCTGCGGCCACAGCTCGTCACCGGCGTCGGCGACGATATCGACGAGATTCGTCGGTTCGAGAGAATACGCTTGCGATTCGGCGCGCGCGAGTTGAACGAAATCGTCCGCGAGCTTCAATGCGCGGTGCGCATGGCGTTCGATGCGCTCGAGCAACATACGCGTGCGCTCCGATTCGCTGCCCGTGCGCTCCAGTTCGACGAGTGCGAGGATCGATGCGTGGCGCGAACGCATATCGTGCGACAAAAGCCGCAGCGCATCCTCCCGCCCCCGCTCGGCCGCGTGCAGCGCCGTCACTTCGACGAGCCCCGCCACCCAACTGCCCGACTCTTCGCCTTGCTCGCTCCTGCATCGAGCGTAACGCAGCAGATAGTCATGCCCGGAACGGTCGCGCACCTCGAGCCCTCGCTTGACGATACCGACCCGCGCCCCTCTCGGGTCCAGCACCGCGGGCCAATGTGTACGCAGCTCGGCCTCCTCTTCGGGTGCCATTCCAATCGCCTTGATCAACGTAAATTCACCCAGCACATCGGTCAGCTGACGGCCTCGGGGATCGGGGCTTGCGAGGCGCGCGAAATGCGAGCGCGCCGCCTTGTTGGAAAGCACGACGATGCCGTGTCTGTCCGCTACGATCACCGGCTCGGGCACGCTGATCAGACTGTCCCAAGCGAAGCGCTTCATATCCTGCAGGCGTTGGGCCGCACGCTCGACGAGCGCGATCTGGCGTTCGAGCATATCGCCGCCGAACGTTCGCGATGGCACCGGCGGCTCCGGCAACAGATGCGGCTCGGCGTCGAGCTGCCTCAGCTCCCGGCGCAAACGCGACATCGTCATTTCGAGCCGGCGCCAGCTCCAGAGCGGGTAAAGCACAAGCAATCCAAGCAGCCCGGGCACGGGCGATATCCACACGCGCGCTCGATGAAGCAGCAGCGCACTCACCGCGCACGATGCCGCGCCCAACGCGAGCGTGAGTACGAGCGAGCGCCACGGCGAGAGAACGAAGACCCCCGCGAGCAGCGTCACCAGGGGAATCAGCGAGGCCGACAAAACCCAGCCACTCGCTGCCGGCACGATGATCCGGTCTGACAACAAAGCGTCCAGGACTTCAGCGTGGACCTCGACGTCGGACAACGTACCCACCTTCCAGGAAACGGGCGTCGCAAAGTTGCCCGACAGGCCTTCCGCGGTCACACCGACAAAAACCACCTTGCCGCGCAACGCCCCGGGAGCGGCTGTTCCGCTCAGCAGCTTGGCGGCCGAGATGTGCAGGCGAGCTGGCCCGTCCGGACCGAACGGAATCAACACGCGCTGCCTCGGCAGCACGGCGGCGCCCCCATGTGCCGTATAACGCCCCTGCGCAAGCGGAAGTCTTCCACTTCGAATCGAATCGTAGACGAGCATGTCGATGTACGGCCAACGCGATGCGTCCTCGCCCTCATCCAGCTCGATCGAGCGGACGACGCTGTCCGAATCGGCGTCCAATTCGATATGTCCCATGCCCGCTGCCGCGTTCGCGACCGGTTCGACGGGCGCGACGGCGATTCCCGATGCACTGCCTTCGACATGCGCCAGCAACAATGGGATATACGTTGGAACGGCACGGATCGCGTCAGCCAGTACGGTGTCGTCCGGCGTGGGCTCCGTAAGCAGCACGTCATAGACTACCGCCGACGCGCCGCTTTTTCGCACCGCATCGAGGACGTTCGCCTGCAGGCCGCGCGGCCACGGCCAGCGCCCGAACCTGGCAATGCTTGCGTCATCGATCTCGACGATCGCGATATCGGGCACCACAGGCCGCGAGAAAAGCGAGAGCATGTGGTCGTACACCATGCGATCGAGCCCGCCCGTCGCCTGCCTTATGACACAAAGCAAGACGATCGCAATCGTGAAAACGCCGATCGTCAGCCACTCGATCAGATAACGTTTCGCCTCCGGACCCCATCGGCGAGAGGATTCATCGTCTTTCGAGTCGGCCGGGGATCCGCGCACGGAATCATGGCTCATTGGACAACCCGTTCAATTGGCGAGCGTGAATGACCGCACGCGCGACACCGTCTCGTAGAATTGGCCGTTCTCGAATTGTTCCGCCACGACGGTCCAGTAATAAACGCCCGCGGGCAAGCCCGCTACGGCGATGTGGTCCGTGGATATGTCGACCTCGTCGACAAGCGGGTCGCGCATGTCTTCGCTGCGCGACAAGATGAAACGATATCGCGTTGGCACGCCAGTGCGGCTCGCGAACCAGCGAAAGGTGTACTCGCTCGAGCCAACCGCGCGCGTCGCCGAAGCAAGCACCTGCGCGCCGCGGCGCTCGAATCCATACACGCGGGACATCCCGTCGAGGCCAGCGGCATCGCTGGCCGACACGCGAACGAAATAGTTGCCGTCCGGTAATTCGCCCAATCCCGCATGCGGCGCTTCGACCCGTGTTTCCCGCAGCCGGTCCAGCATGCCCGCGTCCCTTGCGATCTCCACCCGGTACTCGTGCGCCCCCTCGAGCGCCACGAGCTCGAAGTTCAGTTCCGCGCCGTCCTGTACACGGCCGGGATGCACCAATTCGGGCGCGGGCAACAACGCCACGGGCGCCCCGACGCTCCGATGCTCCGCGTAAGTCAGGTTACCGAAGCCGCCGCGCACAAGTTGCGCGCGCACGGACGGCGTATTGGGCGCGCCGTCGCGTTGCGCTGAGGTGTCGGGCGTGCCGGATGCCGCCGCGGCGACCGCGACGGCACCGTCGAGCACTTCGACAGCCGCTGCCCGTGCCCCCCCATTCACGCGAAAATGCGTGCCGCGCACCCCCGCGACAATAGGCGCGGCGTGTATCTCGAACCGATCGCGCGGCTCTTTCGCATGCGTCACTTCATTTTCGAGTTCGCCGCGCCGCAACTCGAGGCGACGCTCGCGCGCCTCGTCGAGCAACGTGCGAGTCAATGCGGCGAGCGTCACCGCCGTTTCGGGGGCGAGACTGACATGTGAGCCGTCGTCGAACTCGATCGTCGCAAATCCGCCTTTGCCGGTTGCGATCGAATCCCCTTCGCTCAACGAAACACCGGTCGTGAGCGGCAGCGGCGGGGCATTGCCGATTGCATAAGTCGCCTCGCCGCTCGTGGCCACGACACGCGCTGCGAGCGGCTCGCGGCGCAGCAACGCCACAGGAAGGCGCAGCATGGTGCCCGGTCTCAGCTGACGCGGAGCCGGAATATGATTGATCCGCGCAATTACACGCCAATCATCGATTTCATGCAGGTACCGTTGGGCAACGGTATATAGCGTATCGCCGCGCTGCGCCGCATAAGGAATCGTCACCGATTGATTTGGCTGCGCTTGCGCAAAAACGCCCGCCGGCATACACGAAAGGCAGGCGAATGCGATCTTCAAGGCCATCGTGCGAGCTGCGAGCCGCTCCATTGAATGGGCCGCTGACCATTGTTTCACGCGACGCAGATATTGACGAGGTTCCGGTGGCATCAGACGGAAAAAGTAAAAGTCTCCAGATGGTACGCAGACCCATTCATTTTTTCAATGATTTGCGTGTTACAAGCCAATCTATTAGCCCCATTTGCGGCGCGGGTAATGCGTTTCCTCGTCAATTCCCGGAAAATTTCGACTGGTGACGTCGAGATTTACGGCCACATCTTTGCTTCCCGCGCCGCGAATTCTTAACAACTGTTAAATACGATCCGTTTTTCGGCCCCGCACCGCAAACCGTAGTGCCGGTCGAGGCATCCGGCGCTAAAATGCGCGGGCCCTGCAAAAAGATGTATTGCCTACCTGACAACCAGCCGACCCGATTCTCCGGGAGTGGACAGTGAAGATTGCCTATCTGGAAGACGATGAAAGCCAGATTGAACGTGTTAGCGAGATTTTGTCTGACAAAGGCCATGAATGCCGCGTATTCGTCGATGGAAGCCAGCTGATTCGCCAACTGAAACGCGAAACTTTTGACATGTTGTTGCTCGATTGGCAGGTACCGGGAGTAACAGGACATCAAGTTCTGCAGTGGGCACGCTCAAACCTGACCGAGCGCGTGCCGGTGATGTTCATGACGAGCCGTTCCGAGGAACGCGACATTGTTTCTGCGCTGAGTGCCGGCGCTGACGATTACATCATCAAGCCAATCCGCGAGGGCGAATTCGTGGCCCGCATCGATGCGCTGGCACGCCGTGCGCGACCCCAGGCGGCAACTGCGCCCGCACCGATCGAAGTCGGTCGTTATCGCATCGATGCGGGAACGAGGACGTGTCTTCTCGGCGGCGTGCCGATCGAACTCACGAGCCGTGAGTTCGATCTGGCACTGCTCATGTTTCAGTACATCGGACGCATTTTGTCGCGCGAACACATTGGCGGCGTTGTCTGGGGACAATCGCCGAACGCGATTTCCCGAACGCTCGATACCCACATGTCGAGAGTCCGTTCGAAGCTGCAGTTACGGCCTGAAAACGGGCTGCGACTCACCCCCGTTTATGGGCACGGCTACCGGCTCGATGTCGTGGCGCCCTTCAACGGAGAGGAGCCCGCGGCGCAATAGGGCCAGTTCCCCCCTCGCGCCTCCTCGCAATCCCGTATCAACTTTTACGGCGCCCGGCCGTTAATGGAAACATCCGCGCCCGCAAGCACCGGGCCGTCGAGCCATAGAGCCGAGTTTCCGAGGGGTTGTCGATCATATGGTGGATGCCACACCCGGTCCGCAAATCGAAACGCCGCAGGCTGAGCCGCGTCGCCGCGCGAATGCCAGGGGCGGTCTGCGCACCCGCAGCCTGCGGCTGCAAAGTTACCTGCTTATAGCCGCGCTTTGGTTTTCGCTCGGCATGTTGACCGCATGGGACGAGCATGTCGAAATGAGCAACGCTCGCGCAGGCGCAACCGCGCTGTCCGACGCGCTTGCCGCTCACACCGTGCGCGTCATGCGCGAGGCCGAACAGGTCGCCGCGCTCGTATCGTGGCAGGTTCAAAACGATGGCGTTTCCCTTCCGCTTGCCTATTACGTCGCTTCCGGCTTGCTGAAGCTCGATGTTTTTCTTCAAGTGGCCGTCATCGATTCGCAGGGTTTTCTGCGCGCGTCGACGATCCCCGGCTTCAGGCCGATCGATCTTTCCGATCGAGAGCATTTCAAAGTCCACGTGCACGACCCGAGCGTAGAGTTGACGATCGGCAAGCCCATCGTCGGGCGTGCCAGCGGCAGACCCTCGTTGCAGTTGTCGCAACGAATCAACAGCCTCGACGGGCGCTTTCTCGGTGTCGTCGTCGTATCGGTCGATCCTTCGTACTTCACGGAGCTCTATGACGGTCTGCGTATCGGCCGCAACGGCATCGTGACAGTCGTGGGCACGCGCGACTATGTGATCCGCGCCCTTCGAACCGGGCAGTCCAAATCGATCGGCGCGACGTTGCCACCCGAGAACATGCTGCGACGCGCGCTCGAGCAGCATCGGTCCGGCGACTTGCGCATGCGCTCGTATGTCGACGACCAGGACCGCATCGTCAGCTATCGGAAACTCTCCGGTTACCCTCTTGCGGTGGCGGTAGGCTACTCCACGCAGGAATTTCTCGCGCCGTGGCGTCTGCGCAGCATGTTCCTGCTGATTGCGGCAGTGCTGTTGTCGATCTTGATCGTGCTCGCCGATCGTCGCACGCGCGGCCTCGTCCGCAGTCTCGCCGCGGCCCATCAGCGCGAGATGGCGAAAGCCGATCAGCTCGAACAGGCCCGCTCGGACGCGGAAGCGGCCTCGCGCGCCAAAAGCGCGTTCCTTGCGACGATGAGCCATGAGATCCGCACGCCGATGAACGGCGTCATCGGCATGACGGAAGTGCTCGCGCGCTCGCCACTGTCGGCCGATCAGAAAGAAATGGTGTTCACGATCCGCGATTGCGCGTCGGCGCTGTTGCAGATCATCGACGACATTCTCGATTTCTCGAAGATCGAAGCCGGCAAGCTCCAGATCGAGTCGGTACCCGTTGCGATCGAAGATGTCGTCGACGGACTCGCCGCGTCGCTGGCCACCGTGGCGGACGCACGGGGCGTCGCATTGCGCACCTATGTGTCGCCCGCCCTCCCCGCGTCCGTGTTCTCCGACGATACACGTCTGCGGGAAATCCTCTATAACCTCGTTGGCAACGCAATCAAATTTTCCGGTGGACGCGAGGGTGTCGCAGGACGTGTCTCCCTGCGCGTCGAGCCCGACACACCGGATGGCGCGACTGTCCGCTTCGCGATCTCCGATAACGGCATCGGCATGTCCCAGGACACGCTCGCTCAACTGTTCCGCCCTTTCAGTCAGGCTGAAACATCGACGACGCGCCGCTTCGGCGGGACGGGGCTCGGACTCGCGATCTGCCGCCGACTCGCGGCACTGATGGGCGGCGACGTCACGGTGACGAGCGAGCTCGGCATAGGATCGACATTCATCGTCAGACTGCCGCTCGAGCGCGTTCCCGATGTACCGGCGCGGATCCTGCAGGACCTGTCAGGGCTCACGTGCGTGATCGCGCCGTCAGCCGAATTCAACGCTGACGATATTGCCGCCTACGTGCGCAGCGCTGGGGCCAATGTGCAGCTCGCCGCGGATGCCGAGGACGCTCAGCACCGCCTCGCCATCGCGGGCGGCGCCGCGCTCCTTATTTGCGGCGAAGCGATGCGGCACAGCACCGGCATCGCGGCGAAGGGCCGCGTCCGCATTTCGGCGGGACGTTCTCTCGTGCTGCAGTCGGAACCGGATGGCACCGTGGTGGCCGGTGCCCAGGCACTGCGCCGACGCGCGCTCGTCGATGCTCTCGCGCTTGCGGCAGGCCGCGCCGCGCCGCCGCCCAGCGCGGGCGGGGACGCGGCGGACGCGGAAGACAAACCCGCGCGAGCGGCGCCGAATGCACCCAAGATACTCGTCGCGGAGGACGACCAGATCAATCGCAAGGTCATCGGGCGGCAGCTCGAACTGCTCGGCTACACGGCGGATATGGCAACGGATGGCGAAGAAGCGCTGCAGATGTGGCTCGCGGCACCCTACGGTCTGATTCTCACCGATTTGCACATGCCGAATCGCGACGGCTATGAACTGGCGCAGACCATCCGCGCTCAGGAAGCCAACGAAGCGCGCAAACGCGTGCCGATCGTGGCACTGACGGCCAATGCGATCCACGGGGAAGCGAGCCGCGCGAAAGCGCTCGGTATCGACGACTATCTGACCAAGCCGCTCAAGCTCGTATTGTTGCAGCAGGCAATCGAACAATGGCTCGCGCCCTCGCAACATACTGTTCAGGCCGAAGACGCGACGGCCGATGCGCCGCAAGAGACCGCTGTCATGGAGCCTGCGCAAACCTGCGATTTCGCATCCATCGTCGATCTGAGCGTACTGCGCGGGATCGTCGGCGACGACAACGAAACGGTACAGGCACTGCTCGTGGAGTACATCGAATGCTCGGCGGCGCTCGCGGTGCAACTGCGCGAACATTTGTGTGCGCGGCGCGCCTCCGAAGCCGCGGCCGTCGCTCACAAGCTGAAATCGTCATCGCGTTCGATCGGCGCGCTTGCACTCGGTGAGCTCTGCGCACGCATCGAAAGCGACGCGAGGGACGGGGTGGATATGTCTTTTACCGAACTGAGCACTCGATTCGACGTGGCCTACAGTGAGGTCATCGAAGCCGCGCGCGCTCTCTCGCAAGCCCTGCCGTCATAACCACCAAGGCTTGCCGCCAACATTGGGGCCACCCGCGCGCACGACGCGCCGAAGGGGTGAGCCCGTTGAAAGACGATCCGCGTATTCTCGTTGCAGCCGATGCCGAGCACCATGCCGTGCCCGTCGTCCGCAGGCTGGCCGAAAGCTTTGCCGCGGTGCATGTCTCGACGAACCCCGCCAACATCGTCGCCGAGTTCGAAGCCTACGGCCCGAACGTGCTCGTCCTTGCCTTCGACACACTCGACGGCGCAAAGCGCTGCTGCGATCGCCTTTATGGCCAAAGCGCGCGCGCCCATGAGACCGCGCACAAGACGATCGTACTGTGCGGCCCTGACGACGTCAAGCGTGTCTACGACGCCTGCAAAGAAGGCGCATTCGACGATTACGTCGTGTTCTGGCCGGCAGCGAGCGACGGCCGGCACCTCGTCCTCGCCATCGACCATGCGCTGTGTATGCTTTCGAACGCCACGCCGGACGCGTCGGCAGCGGGTCGGCTCGCCGCGTATGCGCGTCAGCTGGCAAGCCTCAAGCCTACGTTGGAACGCTACGCGCACGCATTCGCCGAGCAAGTCGATCGAACGCACACGGTGGCCGCCGCAACGTCTTGCGTGAGCGGCAGCGCGTTGCGCGGGCATTTCGACCGGCTTGGCGAATCGGTGGACGCGCTTTGCCGCTCCGCGCAGGCGTTGGCGAATGCGCTCGGCCCTCAACTACGCGCGGCGAATGCGATGAACGCCATTGCCGACCACGTGCGCCCGCACGTACTCGCCGTCGATGACGATGGGTTGCAGCGCTGCGCGCTCGAACGCCTGCTCACAGGCACACGCGTCGATCTGACCTGTGCCGCGACCGGCGCTCAAGCGTTCCGCGCGATCCGGGCGCGCCGCCCGGATCTCGTGCTCATGGATGTGGATTTGCCCGATGTGAGCGGAATGGAGCTGACACGCCGGCTGAAATCCGTTCAGCCCCTGGCAGAAATTCCAATCATCATGGTGACCGGCGAGAGCCGGCGCACCGTCGTCCTGGAAAGCGTCCGAGCGGGTGCGGCGGATTTCATGGTGAAACCGTTTTGCCGTTCGACGCTGCTCGACAAACTCGAGGCATTTCTGCCGGGCGCGATCGTTTGAGCCGCTGCAAGCGGCCGGTTAACGAGCGATGCGGAATTGTTCGGGATCCTTCCCTTTGAGCCAGCGCGGCCGCGGCCCCCGGCCGCTCCAGGTGTCGCCGGTCGTAGGATCTCGAAATTGAGGCGCGCGGGTTGGCGCCTTGCCTTTGCGGCGCTGACCGAAAACGTCTTCCGGCGTAAAACCGAAGGTTGCAATCGTTTCACGAATGGTTTCCAGCGCGTTGTGTGCTTCGGCGCGGCGCGCATCTTCGATTTGCGCATCCAATTCCTGCTTTCTTGCAAGTAGCTCTTTGTAGGTCGACACGGACTCTTTCCTCCAAATATCAGAAGCCAAACGGAACGCATTCTAGCGGTGCTTACGGCAATTGTGGAATGGCGCAGTGAAATATTCATCCATTCGGACGGGTTTCAATATGCGTTATTGCGTTCGGCGCACTCGTGAGCAATGCTCACGCCCGCTCATTCGCACATAACCGTGGCGATTATTGCGAACTGTTTGTCGATATCGGAAAAAAAAGCAAAAGAAAAGACAAAACCCCCTGTTCGCGAGCACGACGACTCGCAAACAGGGGGTTGCAAAGACCTGTTGGGCGCCGCGCGAGAAGCGCGGATCAGACCGAAGTCGCGGCGTCCGCGACTTCGGTCGCCACTTCGTCGACCGCTTCGCGCGCAAGGCGCACGATCTCATCGACGTCGGCCCTTGTAGCAATGAGCGGCGGCGCAAAGCCGAGAATATCGCCATGCGGCATGGCACGCGCGATGAGGCCGCGCCGCAATGCGGCGGCCGATACGCGTGGGCCGACCTTGAGCCCCGCGTCGAACGGGCGCCGCTCATCCTTGTCGGCCATGAATTCGAGCGCCGCCAGCATGCCCGCTCCGCGCACTTCGCCGACGAGCGGATGAGCGTCGAACGTCGCATGAAGCCGTTCGAGTAGATAGGCCCCGCTCGACGCCGCGTTCTCGGCAATGCGCTCACGCTCGAGAATATCGAGATTGGCGAGCGCCGCCGCCGCGCAAACAGGATGACCCGAATAAGTCCAGCCATGCCCCATCGCGCCGAACTCCTGGGAGGCTTTGTCGATGACTTCCCAGACGCGTTCGCCGACGATCACGCCGGAAAGCGGCGCGTATGCACTTGTCAGTCCTTTTGCGACTGTGATCAGATCGGGCTGAATACCATAGTGTTGAGAGCCCATTTTCGAGCCAAGCCGTCCGAATCCGCATACCACCTCGTCGGCAATGAGCAAAATGTCATGCTTTTTCAAGACCTGCTGAATCGCGGGCCAATAGCCGGTTGGCGGCGGCACAATGCCGCCAGTGCCCATTACGGGTTCACCGATGAATGCCGCGATCGTATCGGCACCTTCGCGCGCAATCAGTTTTTCGAGTTCGTCCACGCAATATGCGACGAACTGGGCTTCGTTCATGCCGGCAGGCGCCTTGCGGTACCAATGCGGACAAACGGTGTGCTTGACACGATCGATCGGCAGATCGAAGCATTGATGGAAACTAGGTAGACCCGTCAGGCTACCTGTCACGATACCCGAGCCGTGATAGCCGCGCTCGCGCGAGATGATCTTCTTTTTGTTTGGGTGCCCGAGCACGTTGTTGTAATACCAGACAAGCTTGATCTGCGTTTCGTTCGCATCCGATCCGGACATGCCGTAATAGACCTTTTTCATGCCTTGCGGCGCCCAGTCCACGATGCGCGCGGAGAGCTCGATGACGGTGTCGGTCGAATGACCGACGTACGTATGGTAATAAGCGAGCTTTTTTGCCTGCTCGTAGATCGCCTCCGCCACCTCGGTGCGTCCGTAGCCGATGTTTACGCAATACAAACCCGCGAACGCATCGATATACGAGCGGCCCTCGTGGTCTTCGATCCGTATGCCCTTCGCACCGGTAACGATGCGCCCGGGCAGCACGCCCGCGGCGTGATCGTGCGCGTGCGTCGATGGGTGCATGAAATGGGCGCGGTCCGCGGCAAAAAGACGCTCGAATTCAGTCATGGGATTCTCCAAAGAGTTCGGTGGCATAACGGTTACAGGCTGGCCCGGGATGCAACGGTCTCGGACGACGGCAGGCCGAGCCGGCCAAGGCAGAAATATTTGGTCTCGACGAACGGCTCGAAGCCCTCGTTCCCGCCCTCGCGGCCAAGACCCGAAGCCTTCATTCCGCCGAACGGGATCGGCGCGCCCGTGAAGCGGGCGCCGTTGACCGACACCATCGCAAAGTCGAGCCGGCGAATCAGTTGAAAGACCGTGTTCATGTTCGACGACACGACATAAGCCGCGAGACCGTATTCGGTTTCGTTCGCGCGTCGTATCGCCTCGTCGAGCGAATCGAACGGTGCCACAGCCGAGATCGGCGCGAAGTTTTCCTCGTCGTAGACGCGCATGCCAGGCGCCGTATCGGCGATGACGGTCGGCTCGAAGAACCAGCCGCCCAACGCATGAGGCGCGCCGCCCGTCGTGATGCGTGCGCCGCGTTCGCGCGCATCCGCAACGCGTGCGAGCGTCGTATCGAACGCGGCCTGATGCATGAGCGGACCAATATCGACATCGGCGTCGAATGCGGGACCGACCTTCAATGCGCGCACCGCCTGCGTGTAACGTTCGACGAACGCGTCGTAAAGCGCGCGCGCGACAAGGATTCGATTCGCCGCACAGCAGTCCTGGCCCGAGGTTTGGAACTTCGCCGCAATGGCGACCGTCACGGCTTCGTCGACATCCGCATCCGCCGCGACGATGAACGGCGCGTTGCCGCCTAGCTCGAGCGCCACCTTCTTGATGCCGTGGTGCGCCGCGGCGCGCGTCACGAGCGCCCCGACGCGTGTCGATCCGGTGAAGCTCACGGCTCGCACACGCGTGTCGCCAACGAGCGCCTCCATTGCCATCTGAGGATCGCCAAGCACCACGTTGAAAACGCCGCGTGGGAACCCGGCCTCTTCGGCAAGCTGTGCAAGCGCCAGGGCCGAGAACGGCGTCTCGTGTGCCGGCTTGACGACCACGGCGCAACCGACCGCAATGGCCGCGGCCGCCTTGCGCGTGATCATGGCGACCGGGAAGTTCCACGGCGTGATGAGCGCTGCCACGCCAACCGGTTCGATGACCGTACCGGGCTGCGCATCGTCGATATGGGTTGCGATGTTGCGTCCGGCCAGACGTTTTGCCTCGTGGGCGAACCAGTCGATGAAGCTCGCCGCATAAGCGATTTCGCCGCGCGCCTCTTTGAGCGGCTTGCCCTGTTCGAGCGAGACGATTGCAGCGAGATCGTCCCGATGCCGCTCGACGAGTTCATGCCAGCGCGACAACACCGCTGCGCGTTCGTTGACTGGCGTCCAGCGCCAACGCTCGAAAGCGCGTTGCGCCGCGGCGATCGCGCTTTCGATCTGCGGGCGCGTCAGCATCGGCACATGACCGAGAACGCTCTGATCGGCCGGGTTGACGACGGCGACCGTTCGCGCATCGTCGCTATGAACCCATCGTCCGTCGATATAGCAAAGCGACTTCATCAGTACGGGATGACCCAGCAACATGGAAAGCTCCTTCGTTTGTCGATCCATGTCTCTCACTGTATCGGCCAACGTATCGGGACATTTTTTGTTTTGTGCCGCGGCCGTTGGTCTTTTTTCCGTTTGAACGGCGCCTTGCATGAATTTTTTCGAGCGTTGTCCGACGCAACCCCACCGAATCAATCGCCGGGCTCGCCGTCGCCCGCCGCGGCGACCCACTGCGGCGCTTCCGCAGGCGCGGCCTTGATGACTTTCGTCACGACATAGGTGAAGTAGCGCTCGATGCCCAGCTCGTCGGTGAGCAGCGAATCGATGAATCGCTGGTAATGATCGATATCGCGCGACGCGACATGCATGACATAGTCGACGCCACCGCCCGTCGCATAGCAGCGCTCGACCTCGGGTGCGCCCGCGATTCGCTCTTCGAACCGTCGCATATCGTGAGCCGTGTGGCGGGCAAGCGTGACTTCGACGATGATGCGGCTTCCCTTGAACACCCCCACCCAATCGATCTCGGCACGATAGCCGCGGATGAGCCCGATCTCCTCTAAACGGCGAACGCGCTCCCATACCGGCGAAATGGAGAGATTCACTTCGTCGGCAAGCCGCGACTTCGTAATCCGGCCGTCGCGCGCGAGAACGCGCAGGATGGCCAGATCGTAGCGGTCGAGTTTGTATGCGTTACCGTTCATCGCGCGCCTTCATGGATTGGACCGCGCGCTCAGTTCGTGGCGATGCCGCGTTCGACAACCTCGGCCACCACGGCGATCGTATCGCCCACGTGAACCAGGCCCGGAAAGTGACGCGCCGCGAAGATACCTGCGCGGCGTGCGCGATATTCGCGCGGCCGCGCGCCGGTACGCGTAATGTCGTGGACCCGCGCCAACAGCTCACCCGCCTCGACGGTGTCGCCCAGGTCCTTGCACATTTCGATCAAGCCATCGTGCTCGCTCGTCGTATAGCAATCTCCATCGGGCATGTCCAGCAATGTCGTCGTTCGGGGTGCTGCATGAGCGCCGGCATCGGCATCGCAAATGCCGGCATAGGCGAGAAAGCCGCGCACGCCACGCTCTGCAATGCGCACGCTCGATGCGCTCGCGCTTCCGCCACCGCCGAGCTCTGTCGTCACGAACACCTTGCCCGCCGCTTCGGCTGCCGTGTCGAAGAGTCCGACGCTGTCGAGCTCGAGCATCCTCATTGAATAAGGCGCGCCGAACGCGCGCATCGCGGCGTCGGCGCGTGCCTGCTGTTGCGCATCGGGCAACACGTGGACCGCCGCAAACGGCACGAAGTCGAGCGTTTTTCCGCCTGCATGAATGTCCAGCACGTAATCGGCGAGCGGCAACAAATGGCGCTGAAAATAGTCGGCGATCTTTTCGGTCACCGTGCCGTCGGGGCGCCCCGGGAAGCTGCGATTGAGGTTGCCCTTGTCGATCGGCGAAGTCCGGCTGCCCGCACGAAACGCGGGGTAGTTCATGAACGGCACGACGATCACACGCCCCGCGATGTTGCTCGCCTTGAGCGTCGAGGCGAGCTTCGACAGTGCGATCGGGCCTTCGTATTCATCGCCGTGATTGCCGCCCGTAACGAGCGCCGTCGGCCCCTCGCCGCGTTTGATCACCGTGATCGGGATCATGACCGCGCCCCAGGCCGACGCATCGTGCGAGTACGGCAGCTTCAGAAACCCATGTTGCTCGCCTTCGGCTTCGAAGTCGATCGTCGGTTGGATCGGGGAAGCGCGCATCGTGCCTCACTCCTTCACGAATAGCCGTCGCGGCGTGTTGCAGAACGTCTCGACGCCGTTCGCCGTGATCAGGATGCTTTCCGTGATCTCCAGCCCCCAATCGTCGAGCCACAGACCTGGCATGAAGTGGAACGTCATGCCCGGCTCGAGAACCGTCTTGTCCCCGGGACGCAGACTCATCGTGCGTTCGCCCCAATCGGGCGGATAGCTCGCGCCGATCGGATAGCCGCAGCGGCTATTCTTCTCGATGCCGAACTTGTTCAGCACTGCAAAGAATGCGTTGGCGATGTCTTCGCAGGTATTGCCCGGTTTGGCCGCAGCCAGGCCCGCCTCGATGCCCTCGACAACCGCGCGCTCTCCCTCGATAAAATGCTTCGGCGGCTTGCCGAGATAGACCGTGCGCGACAGCGGGCAGTGGTAGCGCCGATAGCAGCCCGCGATCTCGAAAAACGTCCCGGCATCGCGGGCGAACGGCGTGTCGTCCCAGGTCAGGTGCGGCGCGGCCGCGTCGGCGCCTGTCGGCAACAGCGGCACGATGGCCGGGTAGTCGCCGCCGTGTTCTCCCACGCCAGTCACGCCCGCCGCATAGATCTCGGCCACGAGATCGTTCTTGCGCATACCGGGCTCGATACGCTCGACGATATGCGCGTGCATCTTCTCGACGATGCGCGCGGCGATGCGCATGTATTCGATCTCGCGCGGCGACTTGACGGCCCGCTGCCAATTGACGAGCCCTGTCGCATCGACCCACTTGGCGTTTGGCAGGTTTCGCGCGAGCGATGCGAAGGCCGCGGCGCTGAAATAGTAGTTGTCGAGTTCGACGCCGATCCGCAACGCACCCCACCCTCTCGCCTCGATCACCTCGCGCGAAAGATAGTCCATCGGATGACGTTCGCGCGACTGGACGTAGTGGTCGGGATAGCCGACGATCTGCGCGTGGTCCATGAAGACAGTGCGCTTCGCGCCGTTCGCGTCCTGTCCGCGCCCATACCAGACCGGCTCGCCATCGAGCGCCAATACGACGCATTGATGCACATAGAACGACCAGCCGTCGTATCCCGTGAGCCAGGCCATATTGCTCGGGTCCGTGACGATCAGCAAATCGATGCCCGCTTGCGCCATGGCGCCACGCGCCTTCGCAATCCGCGCATGGTATTCGCTTCGTTCGAACGGCAAGCGCACGGCCGCCGCCACAGGTTCGCCATTCAACTGCTGCCTTGTGTCTTCCGCCATTTTTCCTCCCGGTTCAAGCTCGATCCGCTCTCGGGCGAGACGGACCGCATTCAACCCATCATCCGTTGCGAAACGGCGTACCCGCGCCTGCCGCGCGCAGCCGCTCCAGGGCGAGCGCCGCAATCGCCGTGTCCTGCGCGCCCGTGCCCGTCAGGTCGCATATCGTCACGTCGGCCGCACTCGTGCGCCCAGCGGCGCGGCCGACAATCACTTCGCCGAGCTCCGGAAACACCGCGTCGCGTTCGCAAACACCCGATTCGATCGCATGACGGAGCTCGCCCAGCACACGGGTCTGGCTGAGCCGGTCACAGATATAACGCGCTTCGGCCAACGCGGCAGGAGCGATCTCGTTCTTGTGCTCCGTGTCCGAGCCCATCGCCGTGATGTGCAGCCCCGCATGCAGATCGTCGACACCGACGAGCGGTTCGCGGCTGGGCGTCGTCGTAATGGCGATGTCGGCGCCACGCAGCGCCGAGCCGACGTCCGATACCACCTCGCAACGCAAGCCGAGCGTCTCGCGCACATCGGCCGCGAACCGATCCGCTGCGGGCTGCTTGCGCGCCCAGACAGTCACCGCTTCGATATCGCGTACGAGCCTCAACGCCTGCAATTGCAGGCGCGCCTGCTCGCCCGCTCCAATGACAGCGGCCCGCTTCGCATCCGGTCGCGCGAGCCAGCGCGCCGCAACGGCGCCGGCCGCGGCCGTGCGGACGGCGGTCAGATAGCCGTTGTCAAGCAGCACCGCCTGCGTGAGACCCGTCGTCGCCGACAGCACGAGCATGAGCCCGTTGAGACTGGGCAGCCCGAGCGCCGGATTGTCGAAAAAGCCTGGGCTGACCTTGATCGCGAAGCTCTCGAAACGCGGCAGATAGGCTGTCTTCACGTCGACCTCGCCGCGATGCGCGGGCACATCGAGCCGAAGAATCGGCGGCATGGCAACGGCTTCCGTGGCAAGCGAGATAAACGCCGCCTCTACTTGATCGATGGTTGCCCGATCGAGCGGCACCAGTTCGCGAAGCGTCGCTTCGCTCGCAATGAGAATGTCGTTCATGAGGAGACGCTTCCGGGTTCGGCATCGGATGCTTCGAGCAGCAACCGGCGATGCAGGTCCATGTCGATATTCGCGCCGCTCACAACGAGGACGATCGGGCCGCGACGGCCTCCCTTCATCGAAGCCGATACCGCACCGTCGAGCAGCGCGGCGATGCCAACCGCCGCGGCGCCTTCGACGATCAGTCGCTCGTCCCGGTACGCATGCACGATGGCACGGGCGATGGCATCCTCGTCGACGAGCAGCGCTTCGTCGATCAACGATCGCGTCATCGAAAACGTATAGCGGTTGCCAAGACCGATGCCGCCGCCGAGCGAGTCGGCCAGTGTCGCAACTTCCTCGACGAGCACCGGTTTGCCGGCCGCGAGGCTTGCCTGCATGGCCGCGCCGCGGCGCATCGTGACGCCAGTGAGTTTGACTTCGGAGCAGCATTGCCTGGCCGCGAAGGCAACACCGGAGAACAGCCCGCCGCCGGACAACGGCACCACGATCTGCGCGACGGTGGGCAACGCTTCGATGATTTCGAGCCCGATCGTCGCCTGCCCCGCGATGACGTCGGGGTCGTCGAATGGTGGCACGTACGCAAGCCCTTCTTCGGCTGCGAGCCGCTGGGCTTCGCGTTCGGCATCGTCCTGGCTCCTGCCGGCCACACGCACCTGCGCGCCGAGCGCACGCACCGCTTGCACCTTGTTTTGCGGAACCAGTGAAGACAGGCAGACGGTGGCTTCGAGGCCCAACATGCTGGCAGCGTGCGCGACGGCCCGGCCGTGGTTACCGGTCGATGCAGTCACGACGCGCGTCACACCGCGCTCGCCCAGTCGCGCGAGCGCATTCGTCGCGCCGCGGATCTTGAAGCTGCCCGTCGGCTGCACGGTTTCCAGCTTCAGATACACGCGGGTACCGGCCACCGCGGAAAGGCTCGCCGATTCGACGAGCGGCGTATGAACGACACGTCCCATGAGACGACGCCGCGCACTGTAGACATCGGCAAACGAAATGACGGACATAGACGGGCACAGTAAAGGTAGAGCCGGATCGAAGGCCTACGGCTCATCGGTGCTGCCCAGTCTAATGTCCTGAAAAACGAATTCGATTGTCCTAGTTCATTTCCGTTTTCGGTATCCAGGGGACCGTCAATCGAACGTGTGGACCTGCGGAAATTGTTCGAATACCTCGCGTACGGTCGCGAGCGCTTGGGCGAAGGTCTCGTCGCTCACCTCCGCGCCGACGCACAACCGCACCGCGTTTGGCCGGCTCTCGACCCCTCGCACGAGAAACGGATCGGGCGACGTCACGGCGATATGGCGTTTGCGTAGCGCCCGCACGAGATGATCGGCTTGCCAGTGCTCGGGCACCCGCAACCATACGGACAGTGCATGTGGGTGGCTGCCCTGCACGTAGCTGCCGAGAATCTGCGCGACGAGCGCCTGCCTGCGCGCTAGCCGTTCGCGCTGTATCTGCACGAGGCGTGCGGCCGTACCGTCATCGATCCAGCGTGCCGCGACTTCCGCCATCGGTGAAGTCGCCATCCAGCTCGAAACCCGCAGCGTACTTTCGGTCCGCAACGCAAGCCGGCGCGGCGTTTTGAGGTAACCGATGCGCAATCCCGCGAGCACCGATTTGGTCATGCTCGTGCAATAGAAAGAAAGCTCCGGAATCAGGCTCGAGATCGGCGCCAGCGGTTTGGCGGGCAGCGGCCCATAGACATCGTCTTCAATGACATACACGCCATAGCGTTCGGCGATCCTTGCGATGGCGCGCCGCCGCGATTCGGGCATGAGCGCCACGGTGGGGTTGTTCAACGTGGGGGTACAAACCAGCGCCGTCACGCGTTCGCTGTCGCAAAGCTCCTCGAAATGCTCCGGATGAATGCCAAATTCGTCGATCTCGAGGCCCTTGAGGGTAAACCCAAGCACGTTGGCCGAACCGATGACGCCATGATCGGTAAGACTCTCGCAGACGACGGTGTCTCCGGGCCGCACCAGCGAGGCCAGCGCGAGAAAGATGCCGTGCGCGGCGCCATTGGTCACGAGCAGCGTATCGGTCGATGCCGGCATCCGCAGCTTGTCGAGCCATGCCGCACCCGCGCGCCGATGATGCTCGAAACCGGCAATGGGCCGAAACGCGCGAATCCATGGCTGATCTTCGATTTTCGCGAGTTTGGCGCAGATCTTGCGCCACATCGCGTCGTGCTCCGGCGTATGAATGATTCGCGCGATCGAAAAATCGATGACGGATCGTTCGGCCGTGTCGAGCATATAGTTGGCCATCTTTTCGGTGACGCGCGGAGCGACGAAGCTGCCACGCCCCACCTCGCAACGGATCAGTCCCTGACGCTCGAGCTCTTTATACGCGTTCGTGACGGTCTGCACGCTGATTTGCAGCTCGGCCGCCACGTCGCGCTGCGGCGGCAAGCGCGTGCCGGGCCGCAGCACAGCGCCCTCGATGTCTCCGGCGATGGCCTTGACGAGCCGTTTGTACTTGGATTCCACGCCGTGGACCGCCCGTACCGCATCGCGCCAATCTTCGATCACTGCCGCCTCCTTTCGTCCCATCTACGCATCGTGTGACAAAACGCATAGGGAGAATTATTGTCCTAGAGCAATCAGGAACAAAAAAATGGCTTTGTATGCTGCGCTCAGGACAGGGGTTAACGGCTTTGGCATCGATCTCGCCCGCCCGAAAAGCGGCCCTTGTCCGATCAGGCCGGCGCACTCGTCGTCGAACGGACTCACCCACTACGCTCGGGAATGTCATGAAAGCCACTCGATTCAGCCAGTTTTCAGGAATGCTCGTCGCCGGTTGCCTCATCGCAGCCGGTTTCGCCCTGCTTTCGCCCAACGCGTTCGCGGAAACGACGCTGCAGCGCATTCAGCGTACCGGCGAAGTCCGCATCGGCTATGCGAACGAAGCGCCATTTGCCTACACCGCCCCCGACGGTACTGTCACCGGCGAATCGCCGGAGATCGCCAAGAAAGTATTCGCCAAGCTTGGCGTCAAGAAAGTCGACGCCGTGCTGACGGAATGGGGCTCGCTGATTCCGGGCCTCAAGGCCGGCCGCTTCGATGTGATTGCCGCGGGCATGTACATCACGCCCGAGCGCTGCAAGCAAGTTACGTTCGCCGATCCGCAATACCAGATCCAGGACACGCTGCTCGTGCAGAAAGGCAACCCGAAGAAGCTGCAAAGCTACAAGGACATTGCCAAGTTGCCCGATGCGAAGCTTGCCGTGATGTCCGGCACGGTCGAGGTCGGCTACTCGCAGCAAGAAGGCGTGAAAACCGACCAGCTTCTGCAGGTGCCCGACACGACCGCGCAGCTGCAGGCCGTGCGAGCCCGTCGTGTCGATGCGGCCGTCGGTACCGGTCTGACGATGAAAGCGCTCGCGAAGAAGGACCCCGGTCAGGTCGAAGTCGTCAGCAGTTTTACCGACGACCCGAAACATACGGGCTACGGTGCGCTTGCCTTCCGCCCGGAGGACAAGGACCTGCGCGACGCCGTCAACAAGGTGCTCCACGGTTGGCTCGGTACCCCCGATCATCTGCAGACGGTCGCACCGTTCGGATTCGACAAATCGAACCTGACGACAAAGTCCGCGGCCGACATTTGCAGCGGTAGCTGAGCGACGGCACGCCGTCGATTCTCGGGAGCGGGCGAGTTGCGCTCCCGAAACCTCCGGACACGAGGAAACGTCTTATGTCGGAATTGCTTCCCTTGCTGCTGCGCGGCACGCTCGTCACGATACAGATCGCCGCACTCGGCACGCTGCTCGCGATCGTCATGGCATGCGTCGCCACCGCGGCGAAACTCTCGCCGTTCGCTCCGCTGCGGTGGATCGGCAACGTGTATGTGGAAGTGTTTCGCGGCACTTCGTTGCTTGTGCAACTTTTCTGGTTCTTTTTCGTGCTGCCGCTGCCGCCGATCTCGATCAGCATGACGCCGTTTCAGGTGGCGATCATCGGGCTCGGCCTGCACTACGGCGCTTACGGCTCCGAGATCCTGCGCGGCGCGCTGCGCTCGGTGCCCGGCGGACAATACGAAGCCGCTCTCGCGCTCAATATGCCTGCGTTGACGCGGCTGCGGCGCATCATCTTGCCGCAAGCGATGATCAACGCCCTGCCACCCGCGACGAATCTGATGATCGAACTGCTCAAGGGCACCTCGCTCGTGTCGCTCATTACGCTCTCGGATCTCTCGTTCAGGGCTCGGCAGCTCGACCAGGCAACGTTCGAAACCGCCGAGATTTTCACGCTGACACTCGTGATCTACTTCGTGCTCGCCCAATTGCTTGCCACCGTCATGCGTCACTTCGAGCGCCGCGTCAGTCACGGATACGGTGTCGCGCGTGGAGGTGTCAAATGAACGGAGCAGACCGCCTTTTCGATCTCGGCTATGCCGAGCGCATTCTGCCCGCGTTGCTCCACGCATCGGTCTATACGATTCTCATCACGCTCGTCGGCTTCGCGATCGCACTCGTGCTGGGGCTCGTCTTCGCCGTGCTGCGGCGCAGTCCGATCAAGCCGGTGTCGCATACCGTGACGTTCATCGTCGAATTCATTCGCAGCACGCCATTGCTGATTCAGGTCTATGTGATCTTCTATGTGCTGCCCGTCTACGGCATCACGATGTCGGCATTGACGGCCGGCACGATAGGAATCGCGCTGCACTATGCGTGCTATACGTCCGAAGTCTATCGCGCCGGATTGAATTGCGTCGCGCGCGGACAGTGGGAAGCCGCCTGCGCGCTTTCATTGTCGCCGTGGCGCACGTATCGAAGCGTGGTGCTGCCGCAAGCCATTCGCCCTGTCATCCCCGCACTCGGCAACTATCTCGTGGCCATGTTCAAGGACACACCCGTCTTGTCCGCGATCACGGTGGTCGAGTTGATGCAGCAGGCGAAGAACATCGGCTCCGAGACATTCCGTTATCTCGAACCGATTACGCTCGCCGGTATTTTCTTTCTGATCATCAGCGTGAGCTTCGCCGCCCTCGTGCGTCGCGTCGAACGCGCCGTGAGGCTGCCATGACGAAGACCGCGTCCGATGTGCCGACGAACCTGCCTGCCTCTCCTGTAACGCCCGTCATGGAGCAACCGATGAAGCGAGACGACGAACGTAACCTTGCCCGCCAAGGCGACGATGCCACGCAAGCGCCCAACCGCGCGCAAACCTCGCCGATGGTGCGCTTTCGCGGCGTCACAAAGCGCTATGGCGCGTTGACGGTGCTCGACGAACTCGATCTCGATGTCGCCCCGAACGAAAAGGTTGCAATCATCGGCCCGAGCGGCTCGGGTAAGTCCACCCTGCTACGCGTGCTCATGACGCTGGACCCGCTCACGAGTGGCACGATCGAAGTGGACGGCGAGCCGCTCACGCATATGCAGCGCGGCGGCAAGCTCGTGCCAGCCTCGCCGCGCCACCTGCGCGCCGTACGCAGCAAGATCGGCATGGTGTTTCAAAGCTTCAATCTGTTTCCGCATATGACGGCGCTCCAAAACACGATCGAAGCGCCGATCCACTCGCTGGGTCTAGCGCGCAATGAAGCCGTCGAACGCGCGCGCGAGCTGCTTTCGCTGGTAGGCCTTGCCGACAAATGCAATCACTATCCGTCGCAACTCTCGGGTGGCCAGCAACAGCGCGTCGCGATCGCGCGCGCACTGGCGATGCGGCCAAAGGTCATGCTGTTCGATGAGGTGACGTCCGCGCTCGATCCCGAGCTCTGTGGCGAGGTGCTCAATGTGATTCGCCGGCTTGGCGAGGAGCACAATCTGACGATGCTGATGGTCACGCATCAGATGGGATTCGCGAAGGACTTCGCGGACCGCGTCTGCTTCTTCTCGCAGGGCAAGATCGTCGAGCAAGGGCCGCCGCGGGAATTCTTCTCCGCACCGAAGCACGAGCGGACTCAACAGTTTCTCCGCGCGGTGCGGGAGGCGCTTTGACGCTCTGTCGTCAACACGTGTCACTTCGGGGCTCTGACGTCGGGCCTCCATGCCTGTCGTCGGTCGCGGGGCGAATGGCACAGGCTATCCGAAAAGCGATGCGCTGCCGCAGCTCGAGATCAAGCGAGTCTGGCAGCGCGATACGTCTATAGCCTCATGCGCACCACGGGAAAAGGA
>CBJLAJ010000012.1:0-69868 GCA_966421005.1 uncultured Paraburkholderia sp. | reverse complement strand
AGGCAATCGACGATAACGGACTCTTCGTTATGGGCTGCCACGAAGACTGTCAACATCGGCCAGGGCCCGTTGACGATCGGGCGGTAAATGGCGCTTTGCCGGGTGAAGAGACGATTCAGGCTGAATACGTAGTGCCGCACCGTATAGATGATCAGCAACGTGACGACCAGCAGCACGATTGCATTGGCCGAAACGACCAACGCCGATGCGGCAGCCAGCTCGTTTCCATGCGGCGGCGCGGGTGGGAAAGGGGCGGCGTCCGGAGGCATCTGCAACTCGCCCCCATCGACGGTGGATGGCTCGTTCGAAGCGATGTCGACGATGGTGCCCGGCTGCGGATTGGCGGATGAGGGCGATTGCTTGCCGATCGGGCGAACGGTGGCTGACCGAACGGACTCGTGCGCGACCGCATGGACGCGCCCCTCTGAATGCGCATCGACATGAAGCGCAAACGAAAGGATCGATGTAAGCGCAACATTCACCAGCAGGCGAATCGCGACGCCAGGGCTTCGCCAACCGTTCCACCGGATTCCGCGGTGCTGGCGATCAGCTCGCGGAATCCTGGGTGTCCCGGTGCTCGCGCTCATGGCCGTTCTCGCTCGCTTTGCGCGTTGCACTCAGGCGGTGCGCAACGCGTGCAGCCCCAAAGCGATCGGGTTGACCGGCGGATTGTGCGCGGTCATCGCGTAGTGAACTGGCGTGGGTCGGGCCGGCAGGGACAGCAAGGCATCGACGATCCGCTCGCTCGCATGGCCATCTCCATAGGGATTCGTCGCATGCGCCATCACGTCGTATTGGGCGCGATCGTCGAGCAGCTCGCTTACCTCCGCGACGACACGTTGCGTGTGGGTACCGACAAGCCGCGCAGTGCCCGCTTCGACTGCTTCCGGGCGCTCGGTCGTATCTCGGGTGACGAGTACCGGCTTGCCCAGCGCGGGTGCTTCCTCCTGAATGCCACCTGAATCGGTAATGATCAGGTAGGCCCGCGACATGAGAAAGACGAACGGAAGATAGTCCTGCGGTTCGATCAGGAAGACGTTAGGGACGCTGTTCAGGATGGCGCGCACCGGTTCTTGCACCTTCGGGTTCAAATGCACCGGATAGACCAGTTGAACGTCGTCGTACTTGAGCGCAATCTGGCGCAGCGCCTCGCAGAAATGCCTGAATGGCTCGCCGAAGCTTTCGCGCCGGTGGCCCGTCACGAGAATCAAACGCCGTGTTGGATCGAGGAATGGGTAGCGCGAAGCCACGCGTTCGACGAGCGCTCCGTCTCGATCGAGTTGATCCCTGATTTGCAGCAGCGCGTCGATCACCGTATTGCCCGTCATCACCACCTGCGACGCCGGTGCACCTTCACTGAACAGATTGTGCTTCGCGTGCTCGGTCGGAGCGAACAGCCATGAAGCTACGGCGTCAGTCACGCGCCGGTTCAATTCTTCGGGCCAGGGCGACCAGATGTTGCCCGTGCGTAGGCCAGCCTCGACGTGTCCCACCGGGATGTAGCGATAAAACGCAGCCAGGCTCGCGGCGAGCGTTGTGGTGGTATCGCCGTGAACGAGCACGACGTCGGGCTTCCAATCGTCATAGATCGACCCGATCGACTGCAGGATGTCGGAGGTGAGGTTGCCAAGCGTTTGACCGTCGCGCATCAGATTCAAATCGAAATCCGGCACGATCCCGAACAACTGGAGGACCTGATCGAGCATTTGCCGATGCTGGGCCGTTACGCACACTTTTGCTTCGATATCGCATTGGGACGCCAACATTCTGACGAGCGGCGCCATTTTGATTGCTTCGGGACGTGTGCCGAAAACCGTCAATACCTTCTTCATTTCCGTCCTCGTTTGGCGTATTTCGGGTAAAAGAGCGACGATTTGCCGTAAGTTGACGTATATCAACTATTGCGTGGTTGCTATCGAGTTTTACCGATCGGAGCTCGAAGGGAAAAACATGAGGCACTGACAGAAATTGCAATGAATGGCAGTGGCGAATGACGCTCGCGTAACCGAGGGTATCGATGACGCATAAGTCTCTCCTTCGCCGTGAGACAAAAGTCAGAACGGTGATCAGATGGTTGACCGGTAGATCCAGGACAACTGACATCGCCGTGCAATCGCCGATTCATGCAGTTTGGAAAAATTATTTGTCTGAATCACGTGGCGCACTTCGTTGTTAGGCTGGAGTCTACGTTGCCTTGGAAAGAAGCTTGTGTAAGTTAGCTAACACAGCGATAGGAAATGTTTCGCTTCATTCTTGTGAATAAATCCGTTAAACATCGGTAAGCAACTGGTCTTCTGATATGATAAAAAGAATTGGTGTGATGTTTATTATCCATATTTAATGTGGATTTCGATTATCTCGAACCATTCGTCTGGCGTGTGGGATCGAGCGTCGTGCGCTTTCGGGAAGGGGCAGCCCTACGCACATTCGGCCTTTCCTTCGCATGCGCGCGATTGGAAACAGCGCGGCCATGCAAACATCGCCGCTTCGCTATTTCTTGCGACTCATGTCATGACAGTGCCGCCACTTGGGAGACCCGAGTTCGTCGGTCCCGGACCGAATTCGTCGACTGAAGAAGAAGGATGCAACGCCGTTGTCGCCACGGGTCGGCAACAGGGTTCCCCGATGCTCGATCCGTTGCGCCATCGTGTCACCCCCGCCCTGGAACAGCGCAGACAGCCGGCGCCCTTGCCGGCGCCCCTCGCGTCTGAAGCCGAGCACATAGGGTTTGATCCGGCGTCGAGCAGGGGCCGCCGAGCCGCCGTTCAAATCTTTGAACTCCTCGACGAGATCGATTCGATCAGTTCGCGCATGCGCGACGGCATCGAAATTCTGATGGGCGAACACCCGTTGTCCGACCGGGAGCAGCTGCTCGCCGCCTTGGCGCTGGACTGCGAGATAACGATCGACGTCGGGCATCTTGGGAGCGATGCGCCCGACGCACTATTTCAGAAGATCATCGATCTCGGCCAATTGATGACTCGCGAGACGAATGTCGAATTCGTGTTCAGCGTTGAATGCCCGCGAGACCGCGAGCGGTTTACGCACCTCTGGATGCAGGCGCGCCGCCTTCCGCACTGCACACCACCGTTCGTCGAGCCGACAGCGAAAGATCCGCACCAGCCGGCAGACGACGTTGCCGGGACATAGCCGCCGGAAAGACGAGGCCGCCGCCCGGGCGCCGTGCCGCCCAGCATTCGTTGCTACGATCCCTGCGCCGTACCTTGATTCCGGAACGCGGCCTCGCCGGCATCCGACACCTCGACCCAGCGCTTGTCGGGCGCGGCGTCAGGGACGTAGCTGTCGTGCCAATTCCACCACTTGTAAGTCGGCGTCTGAGGATAGCCCTCCGGCGAATCCTCCCAGACCTCCTGCCGTCCCAACGGTGTGATATCGAGGTAGTTCCAGGTACCGCCCATCTGCTCGTCGCCGCGATTGTTGACGAAGTAAGTGCGAAATACCTGATCGCCGTCGCGGTAAAAGACGTTGGTGCCGTGCCATTCGCCGACATTGAAGTCCGAGTCGAAGCTGTCGGTGATCGTGAACCACGGCATGTGCCAGCCCATGCGCTGCTTCAGTCGCGCAATATCTGCCTGGGGCGCCCGCGAGACGAACACGAGCGTGGTGTCGCGCGCATTCAGATGGGCGACGTGCGCAACCTGATCGGCCACCATGGAGCAGCCCCGGCATGCATGCTCTGGCCACCCGAATACGCCCGGTTCGAAGAATGCGCGGTAGACGATCAGCTGCCGTCGTCCATCGAACAGATCCAGCAGAGTGGCCTTGCCCGACGGCCCCTCGAATACGTAATCGGACCGCACGGCCATCCATGGCATCCGGCGGCGCTCGGCGGCCAGTGCGTCGCGCTTGCGCGTCAGGGCCTTTTCTTTCACCAGCAACTGTTCCCGCGCTGCCTCCCACGCCTGCGGCGAGACGACCGGTGGCGTACGCATGACAGGCTCGTTGCCCGTCTTTCCCTTCTCATCTGATTTAGTCATGGCTATTCCCTCTCCAGGCTGGACAGTTCGTTGTTTGCGAAAGCCTAGTGTGGATCTGAAGAAAGGGCAGCGTGAGTAACAAATGTGGCGGCATGCGAGCGTGGCGGCGACAAATGCCTTACCGGCCTATTGGTTTCTCGACACCGTTTTAACGAGCGTATCGCCATCAGTGGTCAGTCGAAACCGGTGGCGACCGGACGCGAGTTCTTCCAGGGCGACGAGTTGGCGCTCAACGAGGGACGCGATATCGACCGGATCCAGTTCGCTGGGGTTCGGCGTGTCAGCCACCAGCAAAAGGGCGGCAAATTCATGCGGACTGAGCATGTTCGGCTCCGACGGATGGATCGAGGGGTGATTCAAGGATAGCGACGATCCAGACCGTGAGAAGGGGCGTATTGCCGCAGTTCCTCGTGGGTTTCAGGCCTATGCCGCGCGCCAGCGCGCGAGGACGGCCGGCAGTTCCGCCATATCGTGAAAGATCGCCGCGACGCCCGTGGATTTCATCGCCTCGGCATGGCTGTGCCCCACGGCATTGGGGCAGTAGCCGAATACCGTTGCCCCGGCGGCGAGTCCCGCGCTCGCCCCGGTGACGGTGTCTTCGACGATCGCGCAGCGCGCGGGATTCACGTCGAGGCCGCACGCGGCGGCGAGATAGACATCGGGATGGGGCTTGTTGCGCGGCATTTCATGGCCGCTGAAGATGCGCCCTTCGAAATATTTGAAGATGCCGACCTTCGCGAGCTGCATTTCGACTTTGTGCCGGTCCGCGCCGGACGCGACGGCAATGACGCCGCCGAGCGCGTCATGCAGCGTCTTGACCGCTGACGGTGCGCCCGTCACGCCGATGAGTTCGGATTCGAGCGCGGCATTGCGCCGCGTGCGAAACTGTTCGAGCCATTCGCTCGTAACGCGAAAGCCGGTGCGCGATTCGATGAGCAGGGCCTCGTCTCTCACTGTCTTGCCGACGAAGTGCCGCATCGTTTCGGCAACACTGATCTTCCAGCCCAGCTCGCCCAGCATTTCGGCAAGCACGCGGTTCGTAATGGGCTCGGAATCGACGAGGACGCCATCGCAATCGAAGATCACGGCGTCGAAGGGAAGGGTGGACATCTCGCGTAACTCATCCAGATCGTGTCGAAACGCGGCCCGCATGGCGGTGCGCTGCGGGCCGCGAACTGGATGGCATTGTATCGTGCGAGGGGGGCCGCTCCCGCGCGTGTCGACGACGGTCCGCTCAGTCCTCGATTCCGAGTCCCGGCAAAGCGTGCGTCCCTTCCTCGGCCACCGAGTGCAGCCAGTCGGGCTTGAGATCGAGCGCGCGCAGGATCGTCGGCGCGACTTGCGTCGTCAGGACAGGCTTGGCAATCGTGCGTGCATGACGGATACCGGGGAACGAGACGAGCAGACCGAGGTGGCTGTCGTCCGGCGCATTGCCGCCGTGCTCCTCGTCCTTTTTCTTGCTCGATGTATAGATGACGCCAGGATTCGGCTGTACGACGATATCGGGCGTGCGGCCTTGCGCCGGATCGCCGAAGCGCGCGACGAGTTGCGGACCATAGAGCAGATAGGCACCCGGACCGTCGGCGCAGATGCCTGGCGCGTTGCAGCCGAGGTTGGCCTTGAGCGTCGCAACGACGGCGTCGCGTTGGCTTTGATCGCGCAGCCAGATGAGCCCGACGTCGTCCGTTTGCACCATGCCCGTACCTGTCAGCCCCGTGCCATCGTTGAGATTGCCCGATTGCGTCGCGTTTTGGCCGAAGTTGCCGTTCGCATCCAGATAGTTATGGGCTTCGAGCAACTGCGTGAGCGTGTCGCCGTTTTTCACGAGCTTGGTGTGATCGGCCGGCGATTGGCCGTGTTTGGCCGTCACGATGATGACCGTCGTCGAATAGAGATTGCGCTGCTTCAGTTCGGCGACGATGCGGCCGATCGCGTCATCGGCATAGGCGATCGCATTCGCCACGTTTGCGCCGGGCGTGAAGCTCGCGTCGAGGTAGCCCCCGCCCTTGGCGACCGGGGCTTTTTGCGCCACGCTCAAGGTCTGGAAATTCGTGCCGAACAGCGTCGGCACCGGGGCGGTCTTCGTGCCCGTGGAATCCTTGCCGTCGATCTGGTTGAGAATCGCCTGCACGTGATAGTTGTCGAATTTCTCGGTGTGTGTGTAGACATCCGTATAGTCGGTCTGCGTCGCCGGGTCGATCGAATTGATTTCCGTGCGGGCGAGATCGTCCACGCCATGGCCCGACGGTCCGTTGAGCCAGTCGTAGCCCCACGCGTGCTTGTCGGCCCAGGCGGTATGCGCTCCGTGCAGGTGTTCCTTGATGACTTCGAACACCGTATTCGTCTTGATGTAATTGTGCGGGTACACGGGGCTGCACACGCCGTTGATCAGCGCGCGCGGAATGGCCTGCGGATTGAACGCGCCACCGCCATCGAGATGGATCAGCGCTCCGCCGTTTTGGGCATCGATGCCCGTCGTTTCGTCGAACACGACATTCCAGCCCTGCTTGCCCGAGCAGGTCGTGTCGGTGGGGGCGAAGAGCGTGCGGTCGTACGATACGTCGTAAAAGAGGCCGGCGGATTTCGGCGAGCCGCCCGTGACGAGCGCGGCGAGGCCGGGGAACGAATCGGACAGGCCAGGCGTGCGTGCCTCGGTATAGGTGACGCCCGAGTGCGCCAGGACAGCGAGGTTCGGGCACGTGTTGGCCGCCGTGCAGCGCGCGAGGTCTTGTTCATGCAGCCCGTCGATGCTGATGAGCAGCACGCGCTTTGCATCGTGGACTTCATGGGCGCCGGCGCTCGTTGCCACGCCCGCCAGTGCCATCAGGCCGACGGCGAGCGCCGTGCCTGCCTGGCGCATTGCCTTGCGTCGATTCATGTCTCACCTCTCGTTGTAAGGCGCGGCAAGTTTCCGCGCGAAAGCGCCAAATGTGAGGGTCGAATACGACTCGGCGATGAAGCGGACCTTTCAGTCTCCTATCGGCCTGCGTTTTGCGCATACACCGTGTGCGAGTGCGCTCGCGCTTCGTTGCCCGGTTCGCGCCAGCGCCCGCTTGGCAACCGATGTTGCAAGAGGCTGTTAATATTGCCGTCTGATTTGGGTTGGCAGTTACAGGACGAATATGGGTTTCGAGCAGCTGGCAGAACTGAGAAAGCAACTGGCGAAAGAGGCGCGGGCCGCAAAAGAGCAGGCGCAGGCCGCCGAAGCCGACAAATCGCCTCGGCAGGCAGGGCCTCGTCAGCGCGACGGAAAAAGCGAACGCGATGCCAAGGGCCATCGCGAGGCAAGGGGCCCGCGCGAGCCGAAGGCCCAACACGAGGTAAAAGGCCCCCGCGATGCAAAGGGCCCGCGCGGCGAGGCAAGAGGCCAGCGCGGCGAGGCCAGGGCTCATCATGGGCCGAAGGCGGAGCCGGTGGATCCGGTGGTGCGGGTCATCGGCAAGCTGCAAAAGCGCTTTCCGGTGGCATTTCCGAAAAATCCCGCGCCGAAGGTGCCACTCAAGATCGGCATTCTGGCGGACCTTCTTTCGCATGCGGAAGAGCTCGCGCTGAACGAAGCGCAGATTCGCGAAGCGGTCAGCACGTGGTGTCGGGGCAGCCGTTACTGGGCGTGTCTTGTCGACGGTGCGGCGCGGGTCGATCTCGATGGCGCGTCAGCCGGCAGCGTCACCGCGCGCGATGCCGCTTTCGCGCGCAGGCAGGCCAAGGGAGGCGGAAACAGCGCCCGGCGCAGGGGCGATGGCACGCCGCCGGCTGCGAAGGCTCCCGGCGAGGGTGCTGCGCAAGAGGGCGCGCCGGCGGGAGCCGCTGCTTCCGACGAGGCGGTAGGCTCGGCGCAAGCCGTGCAGACGGCCGAGGACGCGCGGTTGCCCGAGGCGACGCATTCGGCCGAGGCAACTCACTCTGCTGACGCTGTTGCGCCAACCTCGGACGCCGTCGATGCGGCCGACACGGCTCGGTCGTCCGACTGAGCGCGGCCTCGGGCGCGTCCCACCGCCACCCCACCGCGCCCGAGCGCCAGGGCCTGTAATTAGCGTGAACAGGCCCTGGACTATCGTTCTCGTTCGCTGCGTCCTGCCGCGAACTGCCTTCCCCATCGAGATTTTTTCGGCGCATGTCGAAATCATGGCAAACCGTTCGACATTGTCGAGGTAACACGCTCTCGTGTTGCCGCAATCCTTCAGGAGCGACAAATGGAATATCTGCTGATGATTTATGGCAATGAGGCGCGCGCTGCCGAAATGACGCCCGCGCAGGCCACCGAGATGACGGCCGCTTTCGGCGCCTATACCGAGGCGCTCAAAGAGGCGGGCGTTTGGCGTGCCGGTGCCCGGCTGCGTCCGGTCAGCACGGCCACCACGGTTCGGGCGAAAGACGGGAAGACGGAGGTACTCAACGGGCCGTACGCGGAGACGCGCGAGCAACTAGGGGGGTACTACGTAATCGACGTGCCCGATCTCGACCAGGCGCTCGCATGGGCGGCGCGCTGTCCCGCGGCCGATTATGCCGGCCTCGAAGTGCGCCCGATCTGGCCGATGGCCGAATACATGCCCAATGCCCGATAACCATGATGTGGCCGCCGCGCGTGCTGCTCAAGCGGCTGCGCGGTCCAGCTACGGCAAGCTCGTCGCGTTTCTCGCCGCACGCAGCCGTGACGTGGCGGGCGCGGAGGATGCGCTTGCAGACGCTTTTGCGGCCGCGCTCGCGGATTGGCCGGAGAACGGCGTGCCCAGAACGCCGGATGCGTGGCTGCTTGCGGTGGCGAAGCGCCGTATCGTCGATGCGCTCCGGCGTCGTTATCGCGATGCCGAGGCCGCCCAATACCTCGAATGGCTGAGCGAGCTGGCTCCCGAGGAAAACGACGCGGCCGCGGCGATTCCCGACGAGCGCTTGCAATTGATGTTCGCCTGCGCTCATCCGGCGCTGGAGGCCAGCGTGCGGGCGCCGCTCGTCTTGCAAGCCGTGCTCGGCTTCGATGCGGCGACGATCGCCTCGGCGTTCCTCGTCGCGCCGTCGGCGATGAGCCAGCGGCTCGTGCGGGCGAAGAACAAGATTCGCGAGGCAGGCATCGCGCTCGACATGCCGGAGCCCAGTGAGCTCTCCGGGCGGCTCGAATGCGTGCTCGATTCGATCTATGCGGTCTACGCCGAAGGATGGTCCGACCCCGAGGGCGGAGATCCCCATCGCCGCAATCTGGCCGAGGAGGGTATCTGGCTCGGCCGTCTCGTCGTCTCGCTTTTGCCGGACGAGCCCGAGGCGTTGGGGTTGCTTGCCATGATGCTGCACACGCATGCGCGCCGCGAAGCACGTCGCGCGGCCGATGGTGCCTATATCGCGCTGAGCGAACAGGACGTGACGCGGTGGGACGATGGCATGATCGCCGAGGCCGAAGCGTTGCTTGCCCATGCGAGCCGCATCGGGCGGATTGGCCGCTATCAGCTGGAAGCTGCCGTGCAATCGGCCCACGCAATACGCAGGTTCGATCGTCCGCCCGACTGGCACGCGATCGTACAGCTCTACGACGCTTTGTGCGCGCTGAGCGGCTCGCCAGTCGCCGCGCTCAACCGCGCCGTTGCATTGGCCGAACGCGATGGCGCCGCGGCCGGTCTTGCCGCGCTCGACGAGGTGGCGGGCGATGCGCGGCTCTCGCAGTACCAACCATACTGGGCGGCGCGAGCCGAACTGTCCGCGCGCGTGGGCGCATGGCAAACGTGCCTCGATGCGTACCAACGCGCAATCGGTCTCGAATCGGACCCGGCAGTGCGCAGGTTTTTGCTGCAGCGCGCCGAAAAAGCGCGCGCTCAAAGCGACCAGAACCGTTCGTCAGCCGAATAGCGCGCTGCAGCCGGGGGCCGAGGCGATAATCCGATTTGTCGGATTCCCTTATTCAAATGCGTCGGCATGCGCAGGCCTACAAATTCTTGGAGGTCGTTGCGCATGCTTATCCATTTATTACATGCAAATCTGCAATATGCGTACTGCATCGGGATCGAACTTACCGATCACTACGAAATTTGCACATAGCATACTGTTTGCCAAAACGATTAGAAAAGTAATACAGTGAAAGCAAGTTGACACTAAAACTAAACCGAACGTACTCTGCGGTGTCGCCGTTTCCTCGGCGAACCCCCGTGAAACGATTCGTTTGGGATTGCCGATGTCAACGATGATTTTTAGTAGTCCATAAATTTAGTGCTCCTATTTATCGCAGGTTGGAATCAAGGACTGGGTTTCAGTGAATGCTGGGCCAGGGCGCAGCACGCCCTTTTCGTCGCGAGCTACGGATTTTGCTTGCGTGGCGTCGTATTGCCTGTTTGCGAGTGAGAGAAAAAACAACGAGACGAAACCTGGCATCGGTTTAACACTTTCTCATTCAGGATTTCGTATGCGCTTTCATTCCAGATTGAATTGGCATTATGTTTCGATTGCCGTATTTGCGCTATTGAGCGCATGCGGCGGCGGTGACGGAGGACAGACGGGGGCGAGCCGTGCGGGCGCCGCCACGTCGAGTCCCAGCACGCCGGCGCTAGCCGCACCGGCTGCCGCGATCGCGGCCACTCCCGGCGTGGACAAGACCGTGTCGCCGGTTGAAATGCCCGATACGGTCGTACCGGTCAATTACAGGCTCTGGTTCCGTCCGAACCCCGAACTGAATGCCTTCGATGGCCGCGCGGATGTCGAGATCCAGGTGATCAAGCCGGTCACGGCGATCACCGTGGCCGCGCACCGACTGCAGTTCGTGAACGGCACACTGACCTTGCAGCCCGGCAACGTGCAGCTGATCGCCACGCCGCAAGATCAGGGGGACTACTATCAGTTGCGCCCCGCGAGTGGGCAGATCGCGGCGGGCACCTATTCGCTGCATATGGAATGGCGCGGCATCATCAACTTCAAAAGCTATGACGATCCGGTCACGAAAACGGGTGGCTCCTGCGGCAACGATCCCTATCCAGGGTGTTCGGCGGCGGAGGGCGTATTCCGGGTCGATCTGAAGGCAACCGACGGCACGACGAGTGGCGCCATCCTCACGCAGGGCGAATCCGATCTCGCGCGGCAATGGTTCCCCGGCTGGGACGAGCCCGCGTTCCGCCCGACTTATGAGGTGAGCGCCGATGTGCCGCAAAACTGGCGAGTGGTATCGAACGCCGCGGAGCAACCGCCCGTCAACGTCGACAGCGGTTACAAGCGCGTTTCGTTCGAGAAGACGCCACCGATGCCGTCGTACCTGCTCTTTTTTGGCGGCGGCCAGTTCGATGTGCTCGAAGACGACTTCACGAGCCCGCTGCCGGACGGCAAGGGTCTGCATCTGCGCATCTTCACGCCGCCGGGCATGCGCGACTGGGCGTTGCCTGCGATGCAGCAGACGAAGCAGGCGCTCGATTACTACTACCGCTATACCGGTATTCCGCTGCCCTTGAAGAAGTTCGATACCGTGGCTGCGAACGACGCGTTCAAGGCGCAAAAAGACCTGAACTTCGGCGGGATGGAGAACTGGGGCGCCATTCTCGAGTTTGCCGACGATATCCTGCCTCAACCGGGCACACCGATGTCGAACTACGGCGTGACCGTGCTGACGCATGAAGCGGCTCACCAGTGGTTTGGCGATCTCGTCACGCTGGACTGGTGGGACGATGTCTGGCTCAACGAATCGTTCGCGACATTCTTCGAGAACAAGACGAAGATCGGCTTTTTCCCCGATCGCTTCAGCTGGGAAGGCGAGGTCCGCAACAAGTATCGCGTCATCGCGGCCGATCTGACGTCGGGGTCCTTCCCGGTGCAGCCGAATTTCAATGCGTGGGCATCGAACGACTTCGTCATCAACGCCGGGCGTTTCGTCTATGACAAGGGCGGCCAGGTCCTGAAGATGATCGAGGGGTACATGGGCGAGGACGCGATGCGCCGGGGGCTGCAGTCGTATCTGGCCGACTACGCGCTCGGCAACGTCACGCCCAAGCGGCTGTGGGACGAACTCACGCGTGCGAGCGGGGAGCCGATGACGCAGATCGGAGACAGCTTCGTGCGGCAAACGGGCGTGCCGCTCGTATCGCTCAACACGACATGCGATCTGACGACGAACCAATCGGTCGTGACGTTGAAGCAGCAGCCATTTCCGAACCAGAATCCGTATCCAGGAACGCTGTGGACGATCCCGCTCACGTTGGCCTACGGTGATGGCTTGGCGAGCCGCAAGACCATTGCGATGAAGGGCGCGGATATGCAGGTGCGTCTCGAAGGCTGCGGCGCGGTACTGGCCGACCCGACCGGGCAGGACTACTACGTCGTCAATTATGGCGATAATGCGTGGACGCAGTTGCTTGCGCAATCGAACGCGTTGCTGGAGCCGGCCCGATTGACGAATCTGAAGCTCGGCACGCACTTGCTGGTGGCCAATGGCTTGGCGCCTCAATCGCGCGCGACGGCGATCGATTCGCTTGCTACGTCACCTGGCATGGCGGCCCACCTGATGCGTCAGGCGCTGATGCCCGAGCAGCCGGTCGAGCGCCGCATTCTGCACTATCAGGGCCGTTTGAAAGCAAGACCGCAGGCGTCGAGCAAGCCGCAGTGAAGCAACGGCTGATCGATTGAAGGTGCGCGGTTCGCTTTTGGCGAGCGAACCGCGCTTTCTCACTGCAGGTGCTTACTGTGCGGGTACCGCGCGATGAGCATCCCGATCCTGGACGGCGGCGTGCGTGGCGGCTTGGAAGAGCGGATCCGGTACGGCCGTTTCTTTCCGAGCCGATGTTTCCACGAACCGAATGAAGCGATTCAGGCGGAGCCGCTCCTCGGCGCGCAAGTCCCGATCGGCAATGGCCTCGGACAAATAGCGTTCGCGGCATGTCTCCAGCTCATGTCTGCCTTGGGCCGCGAGAGCCGACCATCCGCCCGACGAGGCGAGCGTGTCGTTTGCCCAGTTGACGAAATCCAGCGCACAGACGACGTGCCAACTTCGCACGCGCCACGGCTCGCGTGCGGTAGTGAGATGCTGTTCGAACTTCGAAACGATGTTCATGTGAGAGCCCGGCTGAGAAAGTGGGGGTATCGGCGTCGATGGTTCGAAGCTTAGCGATACCTGCCCGGGCCGGGCGCACAAGTGCGAAATGGTAGTGCACTGTGCGAAGGCGTGAAGCGCGATGCGGCGCTCCACGCCAGAGCGAACGCTACGCGCTGAGCAACCCGCGGCGCGAAAGGTTGCGATAGAGCGCGCGCACGCCGAACGTCCAGGGGGCGATTTCGTGCGAGCGTTGCACTGTGTTGACGAGTGCGCCGAGGGATGGAGTGGAGATCGTCACCACGTCGCCGAGATGATGTGTGAATCCGGCGCCGGGCGCGTCGCGATCCTTGATCGGCGAAAACATCGTGCCGAGAAACAGCATGAAGCCGTCGGGATACTGATGGTGCGCGCCGAAAGTCTGCGAGACGAGGTCGGCCGGATCGCGGCTGATTTCGCTCATGTGACTGACGCCTTCGAGCACGAAGCCATCGTTGCCTTCGATGCGCAACGCAAGGCTTGCACGACGCACGGTATCGAGCGTGAAATGTTCGTCGAAAAGGCGCACGAACGGGCCGATCGCGCAGGAGCCGTTGTTGTCCTTCGCCTTGCCGAGCAGGAGCGCCGAGCGGCCTTCGATGTCCCTCAAGTTCACATCGTTGCCGAGCGTCGCGCCGACAATGCCGCCCGCGCTGTTGACGGCGAGGACGATCTCCGGCTCGGGGTTGTTCCATTCCGAGGTGGGATAAAGACCGACGGCCGCGCCGAGCCCGACCGATGACATCGGTTGGGACTTCGAGAACACCTCGGCGTCGGGGCCGATGCCGACTTCCATATATTGCGACCATGCATTGCGACGCTCGAGCTCGGCCTTGAGTTTCATGGCCGCCTCCGAGCCCGGTTTGATCTTCGCGAGATCCGTGCCGATCAACTCGACGATGAGCCGCCGCACCTGCTCGGCCTTGCTGGCATCGCCGCCGGCTTGCTCTTCGATCACGCGCTCGAGCAGACTGACCGCGAACGTCACGCCGCAGGCCTTGATGGCTTGCACATCGCACGGCGCCAGGAGGCGCGCGCTGCCGGCAGCCTCTTCGGCAAAGCTTGCCTCGATCCACCGCGCGACGGGGCCGAGCGATTCGCCCGGCGCGTGCCGCGCCACATCGACGGCGTCGGGGCGATCGAAGAGATCGGCTGTCGTGGGCGCGGACGAGGTGATGTCGAAGACGTTGCCGTTACGTACCACGACGACAGAGGGTCCATCGACCGGCGCTTCGCGCCAGACCCGCCCGATCAGCAGCGCCTGGTCGAGATCGGTCGGCAAAACGGAAAGCGATGCTGGCTGCATGAGAGTATTCGGTGCGCAGGTTGAGAGTTCGATGATCGTAGCACCGCGCGGGGCAATGTCCACGATTTTGATGCGCTGAGCCGGTCGCGCGCGTTGCGGGCGACCGGCTCAGGGCCCCGTACGGGGCGGTGAAAATCAATCGTAGAGCTGCGACGCGATCTTCGGGTCGTCGATGTTCGACTTGTCGAACCAGTAAAAGCCTGTATCGATCGTCTTCGGTACCGGCTTGCCCTTGATTGCGTCGACGGCCGCCTTGACCGTTTCGTAGCCGATGCCGCCCGGGTTCTGGGTAATCGCGCCGGCCTCGATGCCCGAACGGATCGCCTCTTTTTGCTCCTTGCCCGAGTCGTAGCCGATGATGACGATCTTGCCGGCCAGTTTCATTTCCTTGGCGCCGTGAATGACGCCGATCACCGATCCTTCGTTTGCGCCGAAGATGCCCTTGATCTTGGGATGCGCGGTCAGCAGCGCTTTCGTGATCTCGGTCGATTTCAATTGATCGCCCGCACCGTATTGAATGTCGACGATTTTAACCTTCGGATGCTTCGCCTTCATTTCTTCGACGAAACCGTCGCGCCGATCGATGCCCGTGCGGCTCGTCTGGTCGTGCACGACGAGCGCGACTTCGCCTTCGTCGCCGATGAGCGCGGCCATCTTGTCCGCAGCGACCCCTGCCGCCTTCTTGTTGTCGGTTGCCGCCGTGGTGAGCGGAATATTGCTGTCGACGCCCGAGTCGAACGCGATGACAGGGATTTTCTCCTTCTGTGCCTTCTTCAAGAGCGGAATGGCGGCCTTGCTGTCGAGCGCCGCGAAACCGATGGCGGCGGGCTTCTTAGCGAGCGCCGCAGACAACATATCGATCTGCTTGTCGACCATCGCTTCGGTTTCGGGCCCTTCGAACGTGACTTTGACCTTAAAGTCCTCGCCGGCCTTTTCGGCGCCTTTTTTCACGGCCTGCCAGAACTGATGCTGAAAGCCCTTCGAGATCAGCGCGACATACGGCTCGTCCGCCGCCTGTGCCCCCGCACCGAATCCCAATGCCAGGGCGAGCCCGAGCCCCGCGGCGATCATTCTTGGTTTCATCATCTTCACGTCTCCTCTCTGGTTGAACTCATGGCGCGGGCAAAGGGCGCGCGCCAGCTGTAAAACAAAGCAAGGTTACCGCTGTTTCTTCCGACGCAGCATGTCCATATAGACCGCCGCGATGATGATGGCACCCGTCACGACGATCTGCCATTCCTGAGCGACCGACATCACGCGCAGCCCGTTCACGAGCACACTCATGATAAACGCGCCGATCATGGTGCCGGTGATCGTGCCGATGCCGCCCGATAGCGACGTGCCGCCGATGACGACCGCCGCGATTGCATCGAGCTCGTAGCCCTGACCGAGCGCTGGTTGAGCGGAATTCAACCGCGACGCGATGAGCAGACCGGCTATGCCGCAGATAGCGCCGCCCACGGTGTAGACGGCGATCTTCCATCCGTCGACGGCGACGCCGGACAGGCGCGCGGCTTCCTCGTTGCTGCCTAGCGCAAAGGTGTAGCGTCCAAAGAGCGTTTTGTTGAGTCCGACCGCGGCGATGACAGCGAGCAGGAAAAGGATCAGCACGGAGTTCGGAATCGGCAGTGCGGGGATCAGGTTGCCGATCAGCGAATCCTGCGAGATGCTCGTGAAGCCGGGCGTATCGTTGAAATAAATCGGCCGCGTGCCCGAGATCACGAGCGAGAGCCCCTTGAGCAGCATCATCATGCCGAGCGTGGCGATGAACGGGGGAATACGCAGCTTGGCGATCAGAAAGCCTGAGATCGAACCGCACAATGCGCCGAAAAAGAGCGCGGCGAGGATGCCGACGAAAAGCGGCATGCCCCAGTTCGTCAATACCATGCCGGTCATGACGGCGCAAAACGTCATCAAGGTGCCGACCGACAAGTCGATGCCGCCCGTGATGATGACGAAGGTGGAAGCGATGGCGAGTACGCCGTTGACGGCCGTGGCCTGCAGGATACTGACAAGGTTGTCGACCTGCATGAACTGCGGCGAGGCGATACCGAAAAATGCAATGAGCACGATGAGGCTCGCGAACGCCAGCAGCTTCTGGCGCGCGCCGGAATGAAAGATCTTGCCGAAGAGCGCGGCGAGGCTGCGCTCGCGCTCCATCGACATGGCGGAATCCGCCGGCGGGAGGGGGTTCGGTGTCTGGGTCATGTTCGATTCCGTCGGTTCATTCGGTGACGACTGACTCGCGTTGCGTCGCGAGCTGCATGATGTTTTCCTGCGTGGCTGCGCCGGCCGGCAATTCGCCGGTCAGGCGCCCCTCGCACATGACGAGCACGCGATGGCTCATGCGCAGGATTTCGGGGAGCTCCGACGAGATCATGACGATGGCCTTGCCTTCGGCGGCCAGTGCATCGATGAGCTTGTAGATCTCGGTCTTCGCGCCGATATCGATGCCGCGCGTCGGTTCGTCGAAAAAGAGGATGTCGCAATCGCGCAGCAGCCATTTGGCGATGACGATTTTCTGCTGGTTGCCGCCGGACAGCAGGCGCACCTGCTGATCGACCGATGGCGTCTTGATACGCAGCTGCTTCACGTACTGATCGGCCGCGCGATGAATGGCACGCTGATCGAGAAACATGCCGAACGAGGTGAAGCTGCGCATGCTCGGCAGCGCCACGTTGGCCTTCACGTCCATCCCGGTGGCGAGGCCGAAGTGCTTGCGGTCCTCGGACAGATAGCCGATGCCGTGGCGCACGGCGTCCTTCGGCGATTTGATCGATACCCGCTTGCCATGCACATATATCTCGCCGCGCTCGAGCGGATCGGCGCCGAAGATGGCGCGTGCCACTTCCGTGCGGCCCGCACCCATGAGGCCGGCGAAACCGAGCACTTCGCCGCGACGCAACGCGAAGCTCACATCGCGGATCGTCGTGCCGCGCGTCAAGCCTTTCACTTCGAGCGCGATCTCGTTGTCCGCGCTGTGGCTCGGGTGCCGCGGCGCGCTGTCGAGCTGGCGTCCGACCATCATCCCGATGACGGTCTCGACCGGTGTTGTGGCGGTGGGAACCGTGCCAACGTACTGCCCGTCCCGCATGACCGTCACGCGGCTCGCGATCTGCCGCAGCTCGTCCATCTTGTGCGAGATATAGACGATGCCGACGCCATGCGTCTGCAGTTGCCGAATGATGCGAAAGAGGTCCTCGATCTCGACATTGTTCAATGCCGCGGTGGGTTCATCCATGATGAGCACGCGCGAATCGAACGAGAGGGCCTTGGCGATCTCGACCATCTGTTGCTTGGCCACCGTGAGCTCGCCCACCGGCGTGCGCGGGTCGAGCTTCAGATGCATGCGCGCGAAAATCGCGGCAGCCTTGCGATTGAGCGCCCGCTCGTCGATGAAAAGCCCGAGACGTGAGCGCGGCTCGCGCCCGATGAAGATGTTCTGCGCGGCGCTCAAATGGTTCATCAGGTTCAGTTCCTGATGCACGATGCCGATACCGAGTGCCTGCGCCGCGCGCGGATCGGGAATGTCGACGGGTTTGCCGTCGACGAGAATTTCGCCTTCATCTTTCTGATAGACGCCGGAGAGCACTTTCATCAGCGTCGATTTGCCGGCGCCGTTTTCGCCCATCAGGGCATGCACCTCGCCTGGCATCAGCTCGAACTGACAGTTGTCGAGCGCGCGCACGCCCGGAAACGACTTGCTCAAATTGCGGATGCACACCAGCGGGCGAGGCGCTTGCCCGGCTGGCTGTTGATCAGTCTCACTCATCTATGTCGTCCTGGACGGGCGCCCGCGGGGCTCCCGGCGGTTCGTTTGCCGAAACGTTTCGCTAAACGTTTCGGCGTGAGACTAGATGGCGCTCAGCCCGATGTCAACAGGTGATGCGGCACTTTCGGGTTAACCATGTCGTCGTATCCATCGAAACGTTTCGCTAAACGTTTTGCCACAATATGGGAATGCGGATATGATCGGGGCTCGTCGTGCCGGCGAGCCTTGATATGCGGCCCGGCATCGGCCTCGATGGGACTATTCAGAGCGGGAAACAACGTGGCAGCAACGATGAAGGATGTGGCGCGGCTGGCGGAAGTCAGCCTGGCTACTGTCTCGGCAGTGCTCTCGGGCTCGACATACGTGAGCCCCGAGCTGACGAGCCGCGTGCAAAAGGCGGTGGCGGCGCTCGGCTACGCGCCGAATACCGTGGCGCGCAGCCTCAAAAAAGGTGCGACCAAGCTCATCGGTCTCGTGGTGCCCGATATCACGAATCCGTTTTTCACGGAGCTCGTCCACGAAGTGCAAAAGCGCGCACGCACGCTGGGCTACGCAGTGTTGCTGTGCGACAGCGAGCGTGACCTCGAACAGGAACGCTGGTATTTGCGCATGCTGCGCGCGCACCTGGCGGTCGGCGCCATCTTGTGCGCGACGGGCCCCGACGAAACCTACAAGGATCTGGCCAACGATGTCGGCATCATGCCGGTCGTCGCCGTCGACCACATCATCCGCGCGTCGGATTACGACTCGGTCGTCCTGGATAACGTCGCCGCTTCGCGCATCGTCATGCAGCACATTCTGTCGCTGGGCCATACGCGCGTGGCGATCCTTGCGGGTCCGCAACATCTCGTGCCGGGCCGGGACCGCCTGGCCGGCTTCGTCGACGGATTGCGCGCGGCCGGGCTCGACGTCGTGCCGGAACTCGTGCGGCAGGGCGCTTTTGGCGAACCTGAAGCGTTCAAGGCCGCGCTCGCCTTGCTGAAGCTGCCTGAGCCTCCGTCCGCGATTTTCGCCACGAACAATCAGATGCTGATCGGCGCAATGCGGGCGCTGGCCGAATCCGGCGTCCGGTGTCCCGATGACATCTCCGTCGTCGGCATCGACGATTTCGCGTGGGCCGCGGCGTTTTCTCCGGCGCTCACGACTGTACGGCAGCCTGTCGACGCAATGGCCGCCGCCGCGCTCGATATGCTCGTCGAGCGCGTGAACGGACTAGATGTGGTACCGCGCCATATCGTCTTCGCGCCCGAATTGATCGTCCGCCAGTCGTGCGTCGCGCCCGCAACGAAGCGTGTGTCGGCGCGCCGGGGCAAAGCGGCGAAATCCGAACGAGCGGCGAAGGCGCCGCTGTTATCCCATGCCTGATACGGGCTTTTCGTTTATGCGAGACACGACCGTGACCACCGATCGCTCAGATCGCTCCGACCGTTACAAGCGTGGCGCCATTGCGCCTGGGCCCGCGGGGTTCGGGGCGGCGGCGCTCGGCAATCTTTTTGCGCGCGTCACCGACGAGGCCGCGTCGGCGACCGTTTCCGCGGCCTGGGATGCCGGCGTTCGCTATTTCGATACGGCACCTTTCTATGGCGCGGGTCTTTCGGAGATGCGCCTGGGCCGCGCATTGGCGCACTACCCCCGCGACGCTTTTGTCGTATCGACGAAAGTGGGGCGCCTGCTGATTCCCGATGCAACGGTGCCCGAGGTTCAGAACGGCTACGTGGGCGGTCTGCCGTTTCGTGTCGAATACGATTACTCGGGCGATGGTGCGCGTCGCTCGCTCGAGGCGAGCCTGACCCGGCTCGGGATGGATCGTATCGATATCGTCTATATCCACGATGTCGCGCCCGATGCGCATGGCGACGACTGGCTGCGGCAATACCAGGTCGCGGCAGACGGTGCGATGAAGGTGCTGTCGCAGTGGCGCGACGAGGGCGTCATCGGCGCGTGGGGGCTCGGCGTGAATCGCGTCGAGCCTTGTTTGAAAACGCTCGACGATGCAGACCCCGATATTTTTCTGCTCGCGGGGCGCTATACGTTGCTCGATACCACCGCGCTCGATGCACTGATTCCCGCATGCGAGGCGCGCGGCGCGCAACTCGTGATCGGCGGTCCTTACAACTCGGGGCTCCTCGCGGGCGGCAACACATTCGAATATGCTGACGCGCCCGCGGCGATGTTGGAAAAGCGCGCGCGGCTCCTTTCGTACTGCGAGCGCTTCGGCGTCGATCTGAAGGCCGCCGCACTGCAGTTCTGCAAAGCGCCGCGGCCGGTCGCCTGTGTCATCGCCGGCGCCCGCACGCCCGACGAAGTCCGGCAGAACTGCGCCTCGATGGTCGCACCGATTCCGAGCGAATTCTGGGCGGCGCTCAAGCGCGACGGACTCATTCCCGGGAACGCGAGCGAGCCCGCCTGAGCGCTTTCGCATTTTGCGGCACATCGTTGCTGCGGGGCATGTCGTGCGGCCCCGCGATGTGCTGCTTGACGATTCTTCATTGTTGAGGACTCCTGACGGTGTATATCGACGGACATTTTCATATCTGGTCGTTGGTGCGGGGCGATTACGGCTGGCTCACGCCGGAGTTCGGCGTGCTTTACCGCGACTACGGCTTGGCGCACTGGCGCGACGAATTCGCGCCGCTCGGCGTGAGCGCCGGCATTCTCGTGCAAGCGGCGCCGACCGAGGACGAAACGACGTTTTTGCTCGAGCATGCGTTGGCGCACCCCGACGAAGTCGCAGGGGTGGTCGGGTGGACGGATTTCGAGCGCGACGATGCGCCGGCGCGTATCGCGGCACTCGCGACGCATCCGCATCTCGTCGGCTTGCGGCCGATGCTGCAGGACTTGCCCGATCCTGGATGGATCGGGCAACCGTTCGCGCATCGCGCGCTCGATGCGATGGCCAGGGCACAACTGACCTTCGACGCGCTCGTTCGCCCCGTGCATCTGCCTTGGATTCTCGAACTCGTCGAGCGGCATCCGTTGCTGACGGTCGTGATCGACCATGCGGCGAAGCCCGATATCGCAACGGCGAAGGGCCGTGAAGCATGGGAGGATGGGCTTGCCGCGCTGGCGGCCTATCCGCAGGTCTATTGCAAACTGTCGGGATTGTGGACGGAAGCGGCGCCTGGCTCGCCGATCGAGGCGGTCGAGCCTTGGGCTCGGCGGGTGCTTGAACTCTTCGGCACCGAGCGGACGATCTGGGGCAGTGATTTTCCTGTCGTACGCCTCGCGGGCGAGGGGCGGGCGTGGCTTGCCTACGCGCTCGAGCTCGTTGCCTCGTACGGTGCCGAGGCGTTGCCGCGCGTGTTCGGTGCCAATGCCCGGCGCGCATACCGGCTCGCGGAGCACGCCGCGGCGGGTTTCCGAGCGTCGTGACATCGACCGACGGTGTCAACCGTCGGTTTGTGCGACCTTGCGCCGGATAGGGGAAAGGCGCGCTTCGCGACGCTTTTGCAACGCCAGATAAAGGAGTGCGCAAGCGCTCATCAGCAGCGGCCACAGCAGGAACCATCCTGTCGCCACGCAAAGCACGGACACTGCGATCAGCGCGACACAGGCGCACCGGTGGGCAGCGCTGCCGCGCGGCAGGAGCTTCAGCGCGGCGGCGGCGCCGAGCGCATAGACGGTGACGAAAGAACCCGTCGTCAGCAGCACGAGCGGTTTCGGCCCCACCTGCGCCCACGCGACGATCCCGGTGGCGAGCGCGGCCAGCGCCGATACGACGCCCAAGCTGCGACGCGGCACATCGCCCGCGAGCGAGCCTGCCGCGAGCCAGCGCGGCAGGGCCCCATCGCGACCGAGCGCGGCTCCGAGCTTGGCCGCGCCCGCAAAGTATGCGTTCATCGTGCCGAGTGTCAGCAAAACGGCCGCGAACGCCGCGATGATCCGCACCTTGCCCCCGATCCCCATGACGAGCAGTTGCGCGAGCGGTGCGTCGGTCCGGCCCGCCGAGGGGCCGAGCACGAGCACGCTTGCAGCGGCGACCGCAAGGTAGAGCACGCCCACGACGACGACCGCGATGCCCGAGGCAAGTGGAAGATCGCGCGCCGGACGACGGAACTCGCCCGCCAGGTGGGTGATCGCTTCCCAACCGGCGAAGCTCCAGACGAGTAGCGCGGCCGCGGGCGCGACGGCCGACCAGCCGTGCGGGGCGAACGGGTGCAGATTGGCGAGTCGCGCATGCGGCACCGATACCGCGACGGCAGTGAGCAGCAACGCCACGAGCAGCGTCGAAAGCACCACTTGCAGCCGGCCTGAGACCGTGACCCCTAGCGCGTTGGCGGCGGTGACGATCGCGACGAGCCCGGCGCTCGTCAGCAACACGGTCTGGCTGCCGCCGCCGAAAGCCGCGGCCACATAGGCGCCCGCGAACATCGCCGCTGCCGGCGCGCCGGCAGGCACGGCGAAATAAAAGCACCAGCCGACTATCGCCGATGCTCGCTCGCCGAATGCTTTGCGCACATAGGTTGCGACGCCGCCCGCGTCGGGATAGCGCGCACCGAGTGCGGCGAACGTAGCGGCGAGCGGCGCGGACAGCAGCACGAGCGCAAGCCAGGCCAGCAGCGAAGCCGGCCCGGCAATGTCGGCCGCCAGCGCGGGAAGCGCAATGACGCCCGTGCCGAGCACGGCGCCCACGTAAAGCGCCGCGCCCTGCAATACCGTGAGGGTGCCGTGGGATGGGGCGGGTGGGACGGGTGCCGGTGAACCGCGCATCGTTGGGTCTCCTGATTATCTGTATGCGTGTCTTCCTCTGGACGGATCACTATAGCGGACACGGCATATCGCCGCAGCGAGCTGCTCAGGTCAGCGCTTTGCTCGGCGCAATGCCGATCGAGGTCTTACCATTGCGTATTCAACGAACGTGTTTATTATGGAAATCCCGTATACCTACCTTGCATCGGCGAAAGGATCGAGAAGGATTGCGTCCCATAGAATTTCGCCATCAACGCGACAACAGACCGCATCCCGCGGCGCGCGATAACAAAGGAGACGTCAAGATGTACCCGACCCTGCGTAATTTGAAGGTCCTCGCTCTCGCTTCGGCACTTTCGTTTGGTATCGTCTCGCAGCAAGCCTCGGCCGCGGATGATGGAAAGGTCACGATCATGGTGGGCGGCATCACCAAGATCATCTATCTGCCGGCGAAGCTGACGGAGCAGCTCGGCTACTTCAAGGACGAGGGCCTCGATGTCGAGCTGCTGTCGCAGCCTGCCGGTGTCGATGCGGAAAACGAACTGCTCGCCGGCGCGGTGCAAGGCGTGGTCGGCTTTTACGATCACACGATCGATCTGCAGACGAAGGGCAAGGAAACCGAAGCGATCGCCGTGTTCTGCCACGTACCGGGCGAAGTGGAAATGGTGTCGACCGCGGCGGCCGACACGGTCAAGTCGTTTGCGGACGTGAAGGGCAAGACGCTTGGCGTGACGGGCCTGGGTTCGTCCACGAACTTCCTCACGCAGTATCTGGCTGCTCAGCACGGCATCATGTCGAATCAGTACACGGTGCTGCCGGTCGGTGCGGACGCAAGCTTCATCGCTGCCGTCAAGCAAAAGCGTATCGATGCCGGCATGACCACCGAGCCTACCGTGTCGAAGTTGCTCAAGACGGGCGATGCAAAGGTGCTCGTCGATATGCGTACGACGGAAGGTACGAAGGCGGCGCTCGGCGGCACTTACCCGGCGTCGAGCCTCTATGTGCAACGCGCCTGGGCCGAATCGCACAAGGTGCAGGCCAAGAAGCTCGCGCACGCGTTCGCGCGTACGATGCAATTCATTCATACGCATAGCGCCGAGGAAATCGCGGCGAAGATGCCTGCCGACTACCAAAAGGACAAGGATCTTTACCTGACCGCGCTGAAGGCCTCGCTGCCGATGTTTACGGCGGACGCGAAGATGCCCAAGGATGGTCCGGAAACGGTGCTCAAGGTGTTGGCTGGCTTCAACCCGGCGGTCAAGGGCAAGCACGTCGATCTGTCGAAGACTTACACCAACGAGTTCGTGGAGTCGAAATAATCCTGTGCCGAAGCTTCCGGCTGTCGCCGGAGCCTCAAGCCATTACCGGCGCCGCGAGGGGCGGCGCCGGCCACTACCCTGGATTTGCGATGAACCAAGCTGTCTCCAAAGAATCACCCGTCATCGAGTTCAACTCGGTATCGTGCCGCTTCATTTCGCCTGACGGCAAGGCGACGATCGCATTGCGCGATTTCAGCATGTCTGTCGCGAAGGGCGAGTTCATTGCCATCGTCGGCCCCACGGGCTGCGGCAAATCGACGACGCTCAGCATGATTACCGGCTTGCTCAAGCCGACGACGGGTGAAGTGCGTGTGATGGGCGCGCCCGTGACGGGCATCGATCCGCGCATCGGCTTCGTCTTTCAGGCGGACGCTGTGTTTCCGTGGCGCACCGTGATCGACAACGTCGCGGCAGGCCCCATGTTCCGCGGACGTTCGAAAGCCGTGGCACACGAAGAAGCGCGCGACTGGCTGCGCCGCGTCGGCCTGGAAAAGTTCGAGAATCACTATCCGCACCAACTCTCGGGCGGTATGCGCAAGCGCGTCTCGCTCGCGCAGACGTTCATCAACAAGCCCGAGATCCTGCTCATGGACGAGCCGTTCTCGGCTCTCGACATGCAAACGCGCACGCTGATGCAAGACGAGCTGCTGCAATTGTGGTCGGCCAATGCGGGCTCCGTCGTATTCGTCACGCACGATCTCGAAGAAGCGATCGCGCTGGCCGATCGCGTGTTCGTGCTCACGGCGCGCCCGGCCACGCTGAAAAAGGTCTACGAGATCGATCTGCCGCGGCCCCGCATTACCTCGGAAATTCGCTACGAACCGCGCTTTATCGAAATCTCGCGCGATATCTGGCACGACCTGCGCGAAGAAGTGCAGATCGCTTGATGTATCCCCTCGCGCAAGCATTGGAAAGAACGCGGCAAGAACTGGAAGGAAGGTCCGAAAATGTCAACTGTTGAACATGCTCAACGTGCCTTTGGCGAGCAGTCGCTCGCCGAAGTCGAAAAAGTCGCGCAACGCCGGATTCGGCAGCGCCATGCGCTCGTCATCGGCTTGCGTATTCTCGTGCTCGTCGTCGTGCTCGGCGGCTGGGAACTCGGCGGACGATTTAAATGGTTCGATCCGTTCTTTTTCTCGATGCCGTCGCTGATCTTCGATCAGATCGTCGATTGGTTCGTGAACGGCACCTCGCAAGGCCCGCTGTTGGTTCAGGTCTGGGTGACGCTCGAAGAAACGATGCTCGGCTTTTTGATCGGCGCGGTGGGCGGCATCATCTGCGGCGTCATCCTCGGCCGTAACAAGCTGCTCTCCGACGTATTCAGCCTCTATATCAAGATCGCGAACTCGATTCCGCGCGTCGTGCTCGGCTCCGTGTTCGTCATCGCGCTGGGCCTCGGCATGGCATCGAAGGTGGCGCTTGCGGTCGTCATGGTGTTCTTCGTCGTGTTCGGCAACGCGTTCCAGGGTGTGCTCGAAGCGGACCGCTATATGATCGCGAATGCCCAGATCCTGGGTGCGTCGAAGCGCCAGCTGACGACGGCTGTCGTGATTCCGTCGGCGCTCTCCTGGATTCTTGCCAGTCTGCATACGAGCTTCGGCTTCGCGCTGGTCGGTGCGGTGGTTGGCGAGTTCCTCGGCTCGAAGCAGGGTATCGGTCTCTTGATCTCGACGGCGCAAGGCGCGTTCAACGCCAGCGGCGTGTTCGCGGCGATGATCGTGCTGGCCGTGGTCGCGTTGACGACGGACTACCTGCTTACCGCATTGGAAAAGCGTTTGCTGAAGTGGAGACCGGCCGCCTTCTGATGAGATAGGCGCCCCGGCGCAACGACACACGCGGTTTCTCGCGGGCACGCACCGAAAGGTACGTGCCCGCCGCACCGTTGAGCGCCGGATGAATAGGGGGAGTTCGTGATGCTGCATAGCCTGCGTGCCCGGCTGCTGCTGTGGGTTTTTCTGCCGCTCGGTACGTTCGTTTTCGTCACGGGCATGATGGCGCACGATGCGTCTCGACAGACGGCCGATCTCGTGCAGGATAGCGTGCTGCTCGCGTCCGCGCGCACCATAGGCGAAGACATCGAGTGGCGCGACGGGGCGTTGATTGCGAACATCCCGCCGGCCGCGCTGGAAATGTTCGAGTCGCCTTACCGCGATCAGGTGTTCTACAAGGTCGTCGCGGGCGAGGACAGGTTGCTCGGCGGTTCGATCGAACTTGCACTGCCCGAGCACGTCAATACGTTTCCCGTGTTTTACGACACGGTGCTCGACGGACAGAAGCTGCGTGCCGTCGCGTTTCAACGACAGGTCTACGATTCGGGCTCCGTCACGCCGGTCACCGTCATCGTAGCCAAGACGGAAGCGTCGCGCGAAGCGATGCTCTCGGAGCTTTGGCATCCGCAAGTCCTGCGACAGGGTTTGATGCTCGCGCTGGCAACGGTGCTGGTCCTGATCGGCCTCACGAGTGAACTGCGCCCGCTCATGAAATTGAGCGAAAACGTTGCCGACCGGGACGCGATGGAGCTGGAACCGATCCGCTTCCATCACTTGCCCTCGGAGTTGCGTCCGATCGTCGACGCGATCAATCAATGCATCGCGCGACTCAATCTGCATACCAGCACGCAGCGGCAATTCATCGCGGATGCGGCGCATCAGTTGCGTACGCCGCTGACGCTGCTCGACACTCAGGTTCAGTACGCCCGCCAGCACAAGGCGGGCGATCCCGTGCTCGCCGATGCGCTGGAAGGCGTGAGGCGCACGAGCCTCAAGATGATCGACATCACCAATCAGCTGCTGTTGCTCGCCCAGGCGGAGTCCACGCGAGCCGCCGCCACGCTCAAGCGAATCAATATGGCGCATGTGGTGTTCTCCGTACTCGAGGACCTCATCATGGCTGCGCAGCGGCGTAAGATCGACCTTGGGGCCGACCTCGCCGATGACATCGTCGTCATGGGTATCGAGCAACTGCTGGCCGCACTCGTTTCGAACCTCGTCGACAATGCGATCCGCTATACGCAAGAAGGGGGACACGTTACCGTGATTTGCCGGCGCGAGGCGGAGGAGGTCGTGCTCGAAGTCGTGGACAACGGTCCGGGCATTCCAGCGGAAATGCGCGCGCACGTATTCGAACGTTTTTATCGTGGCGCCACCGATGTCGACGGGACTGGCCTCGGGCTCGCGATCGTGCAAGGCATCGCGCGATCGCACGGTGGCACAGCATCGGTCGCGCCGGGCCCGGGACGCGTGGGCCTCATGGCCACCGTCCGTCTGCCGGCTGCAAGCCGTGAAGGAATCACGCAATGAAACTGCTGCTGGTTGAAGACAATGCCGAACTGGCGCATTGGATCGTCAATCTCCTTCGTGCGGAGAACTTCGCCGTGGATTGCGCGAACGACGGCGAATCGGCCGACGCCGTACTCAGTACGCAAAGCTACGATGTGGTGCTGCTCGACATGCGCCTGCCGCGCATGAGCGGCAAGGAAGTACTCGCGAGGTTGCGCCGGCGCGGCGACAATGCGCCGGTCCTGATGTTGACGGCTCACGGTTCGATCGACGACAAGGTGGATTGCTTCAGCATCGGTGCCGACGATTACGTCGTCAAGCCGTTCGACGCTCGCGAGCTCGTCGCACGCATCAAAGCGCTGATCCGCCGTCAATCGAGCGGTAAATCAGGTTCGCTCGTCTGCGGCGATCTGCAGTACAACACCGATACGCGCGAGTTTTCGCATAACGACGCGCCGCTCGCCTTGCGGCGCCGCGAGCATGCGATTCTCGAAACACTGATGCTCAAGCAGGGCAAGACCGTCACGAAAGCCGCGCTGATGGATAGCGTGTTCACGCTCGAGGACGAAGCGAGTGCCGATGCTATCGATATTTATATTCATCGCCTGCGTAAGCATCTCTCGACCTCGACGGCTCAGATCATGACGCTGCGCGGCCTTGGCTACATCCTCAAAGCCAAAGATGCACAATGATCGCCCATCGATTGTTGCGTAACTAGTGAAAGCACTTAGGACTACTAACTGATCGCGAAAGGAGCGCGAAGGATTTCTCCCACTACGATTGTCTCCATTCCGTTTTGGCGGAAAGCTCGGTGCTCAGATGAGAATGGCACCGTTCACACAAGCAGAAGTTCAACGCAGTGAATGAGGAGACGATCTTGAGAAGGACCTATCGGACCTTGGCAATTGCCGCCGGCGCATTGGCCGCGGCGAGCGGCGCGCACGCGCAGTCGAGCGTGCAGCTGTACGGGCTCATGGATTTGAGCTTCCCCACCTACATCTCGCACGCCAATGCGAAGGGCGATCACTTGATCGGCATGGGCAACGCCGATGGCGAGCCGTGGTTCAGCGGCAGCCGTTGGGGCTTGAGGGGTGCGGAAGACCTGGGTGGCGGCACCAAGCTGATCTTCACCCTCGAAAGCGAATTCGTGGTTGCCAACGGCAACATGGAAGACCCGGGCCAAATCTTCGATCGCGATGCCTGGGTGGGTATCGAGAACGATACCTACGGCAAATTCACTGCGGGTTTCCAAAACACGATTGCGCGTGACGCCGCGGCGATCTACGGCGATCCATACGGCAGCGCGAAGCTGCGCTACGAAGAAGGCGGTTGGACGAACTCCAACAACTTCAAGCAGATGATTTTCTATGCCGCGGGCGCAACGGGTACCCGTTACACCAACGGTCTCGCGTGGAAGAAGTTGTTCAGCAACGGCATCTTCGCCAGCGCCGGCTACGCGTTCAGCAATTCCACGTCGTTCGCATCGGGCAGCACGTATCAGGCAGCGCTCGGCTACAACGGCGGCCCGTTCAACGTGTCGGCTTTCTACAACCACGTGAACAACACGGGCTTCGTGAACCAGACGTGGTCGGTGGGCGGCAACTACACGTTCGGTATCGCGCGCATCAACGCCGGCTACTTCCGCTATCTCGGGGATCAAGGCGCGCTCGGCCAACGGCAGGACAACGCGTGGACGGTATCGTTCAAGCTTGCGCCGAAGGGGGCGTTCGACTATGAGCTCGGCTACCAGCAGATGCGCGTTCACAACGCCGCGTACAACGGCGACGGCAATATTCCCAACGCCAACACGGGCCACGTGTTCGATGCGGCGGCGGGCTTGCACAACGGCTTCAAGGAAACGCTCTACGGTTCGGCCTTCTATCACCTCTCGAAGCGTACCGAGCTGTACCTCGCCGGCGACTACATGCGGCTTCACGGCGGCTATACGGTCGGTACGACGTTCGGCGCGAAGAACCAGCTCGAGTTGACGACGGGCGTGCGCACCCGCTTCTGATGTCCTGACCTCCTCCAAGACGGTGCTGCCTACGGGCGGCAGTTCGAAGGCGGCGGCGAGTCTTTTCGCCTGCCGCTTTTTTTTCGGAGACCGCGATGATGAGGATCGCTGACATGACCTACGACGATCATCCTTCACATCGCCATCGCACACATCGGATCGTCGGTATCACCCACGGCGGGAAAACGTTCCGGCCCGGCGACTGGGCCGAGCGCCTCGCCGGCGTGATCGCCTTGTTCGTCAAGGAAAAACGGCCGGGCCGGAATCTCGCGTCGACGTGGCTTGCGGTGCCGTTTGTCGACGGGGGCATCAAATGCCTCACGATATCGGGCGAACTCGCCGAGGTCTGCCCCGAGGCGTTCGAATTCGTGATGCGATTCGCCGCGGACAACGAGTTGCCGGTCGAGGAGGAGATGCGCGTCCTGCGCGCGGGCTGAGCCTTCACCGAACGGCCCTGCATTTGATGTCCGGCGCGGTGTAGGGCGTCGGGTAATCGGACCAGGGTCCCGTCTCCAGAAAGAGCCGATGCATAGCAAGGACTTCGGCCTGGCGCTCTTCACCGGTAGTGAGCGGCGCGCTGCGCACGTCGCGGCCGGTGAGCGGCTCGTTGACCGCGCATTCGACGGTCTTGCCGTCGGGAATTGTGACCGTTGCCGTATACATATAGTCGGGTTGGCGCTGCTCGGCACAGCCGGCGCTGCACGACAGAACGGCGCCCGCCGCAATCGATGCAGCTACAGATCGCATGTCCATGACGGGTAACTCCCAGCGGGCCGCGCACGCACTCGCAGTTAGGATTCCTGACGGTATGAGTATGGTCCGCGGAATCGGCGTGCGGAGGAAGACCTTACAGTGGGCGCGCTTTCCCCTTGTTCATGTTTGCGCTTTTGCTCGGGTGAACGACGTGGCGTCTTGGCGCCTGATAGAGTGACGTTTTCACCCAGAACCCAAGCGAGGCATCAATGCAACTGATTGGCATGCTGGATTCGCCGTTCGTGCGCCGTGTAGCAATTTCGATGGCTGTGCTCGATATCGGGTTCGAGCACCGTCCGCTCTCCGTGTTTCGTCATTTCGACGCGTTTTCAGCGGTCAACCCGGTCGTCAAGGCGCCGACGCTGATCGACGACGACGGCACGCTGCTCATCGATTCAAGCCTGATTCTCGACTATCTCGATCAGAAGGTGGCACCGGAGCGCCGGCTCATGCCGCAGGATCTGGCGCAACGCCGGCACGCGCTTCATCTGATCGGCTTTGCGCTTGCCGCCTGCGAAAAGACGGTGCAGATCGTCTATGAGCGCAACCTGCGGCCGGCGGATAAGCAGCACGAACCGTGGGTCGACCGCGTGTCGGGCCAACTGTCGTCCGCCTACGCGCTTCTCGAGCGTGAAGTGAGGGGGGCTGGCGGTGCGGGGTGGCTCACGGGTGAGCGCATGATGCAAGCCGATATCACCGTCGCGGTGGCTTGGCGCTTCACGCAGCACATCCTGCCGGGTACGGTCGATCCCGCGCTCCATCCGTCGCTGGCAGCATTCTCCGAGCGTGCCGAAGCGCTGGCGGAGTTCGCGGCTGTGCCGCTCGATTGATCGGCGCACCGTTCCCATTGTTCGCGAGGGCCGACAAGTGACTTTCCGTTTTGCGGATTTATCGCGCCTCGCGGTCTGCCTAGAATGGCTTCATGTCGAAGCCGTAATAGCAGGTCGCGGGCACCGCCGCGCAGAGCAAGGGGAAAGCCGCCATGAAAGCCCTCATCGAACGTCAGCTGTACAGCCCGTCGGTTGTGTTGCCGATGGTTGCTTTCATGGAACTGCTCGTATCGCACGATTTCAATCTCGGGCAGGTTGGGGCGGTCATGGCCACCCGCGGGGCCCGCGCCGCCCTGAGCCGTTCGCGGGGGCTGTTGTTTTCGCCGCGCGGCCACGTCGGTGCGGCAGTGTGAAGCCGGGCATTGGACGAAGCGCCGAAGTATGAAAAAAGCCGGCGCGCATGATGAAGCTGCCGGCTTTTCGGTTCGCGCGCGCTGTTCCACGCGCGCATTGCTGGCCATTCAACCTTCGGTCGGCGGAACGTATCCGCTTGCCTGATCGGCACCTTCGCCGAAGAAGAATTTCTCGGTCTGTTTCATCAGGTACTGACGCGCGCGCGGATCGGCCATATTGAGCCGGTTCTCGTTGATCAGCATCGTCTGATGCTTGAGCCACGCTTGCCACGCCTCCTTCGAGACGTTTTCATAGATGCGCTTGCCAAGCTCGCCGGGCAGCGGTGGGAAATCGAGGCCCTCGGCTTCCTTGCCGAGCTTCGCGCATTGAACCATGCGTGTCATTGTGGGTTTCTCCAGAGAATCGAATAGGGGACGCGCCGCGCCAGCGTGATGCACCGTGCGCTCAGCGCTCAGAGATGCTTCATCAGCACGAGCGACTTGCGCTGCCAGTTATAGAGGCGCCGGCGATCTTCAGGTAGGTCGTCGACACTGACTTTCACGAAGCCGCGCTTGAGGAACCAGTGTTCGGTGCGCGTCGTCAGCACGAAGATGCGTGTCAGGCCGCGCGCTCGCGCGCGTTGCTCGATGCGCTTCAAGAGCCGTTCGCCGTCGCCCGAACCCTGCGCGTCGGGCGCCACGGTGAGGCAGGCCATTTCGCCGATGCGCTCTTGCGGATAGGGATAGAGCGCCGCGCAGCCGAACAGCACCCCATCGTGCTCGATGACGGAGAAGTGATCGATATCGCGTTCGATCTGGTGCCGGCCGCGTTTGACGAGCGTGCCATCAGATTCGAGCGGCTCGATCAGCGTCAGGATGCCGCCCACGTCGTCAGGTGTGGCTTCGCGCAGGCTCTCCAGGTTTTCGTACGAAATCATCGTGCCGACGCCGTCGTGCAGGAACAGTTCGAGCAAAAGGCTGCCGTCGAGCGCGTAGGGAATGATGTGCGCGCGCGGCACGCCGCCGCGGCACGCGCGCACCGCATGCTTGAGGTAAAAGCCCGCATCGCCTTTCACTTCGCCGCTTTCGTGCAGCCGGTAGGCGTCGTCGAGCGAAAGCTCGCGCACGAGTTCGCCCGCCTCGCTCATGATGCCGGCCGTTTCGGTCAGAAAGATGATCTTGTCGGCGCGCAGCGCGATGGCGGCAGCGGAGGCGACATCTTCCATCGAGAGGTTGAACGCTTCGCCCGTCGGCGAGAAACCGAGCGGGGACAGCAGCACGAGCTTGCGGCTTGCAAGCGAATGGCGGATCGATTCGGCATCGATCTTGCGAACGACGCCCGTATGGGCGAAATCGACGCCATCGAGAATGCCAACGGGCCGGGCTGTCACGAAGTTGCCCGATACGACACTGATGTGCGCGTGCGCCATTGGCGTGTTGGGCAGGCCCTGGCTGATCGCGGCCTCGATATCGAGCCGCACTTCGCCGGCCGCTTCCTTGGCCGATTCGAGCGCGCGCGCATCGGTGATGCGCATGCCGTGCGAGAACTCGGATTGCACGCCATGCAGATTCATCTGCTCCTCGACCTGCGGCCGCGAGCCGTGCACGAGCACGATCTGGATGCCCATCGCCTGCAAGAGCGCGACGTCGGACACGAGCGCGTTCAGGAGTCCTTGATGAACGACTTCTCCGCCGAAGCCGACGACAAACGTCTTGTTGCGAAACGCGTGGATATACGGCGCGACCGATCGCATCCAGTCGACGAACTGGGCGTGTTGGGAAACGGGTTCGGCCGCGACGGGGCGAGTCGCGACGGGTTCCGGGGCGGGGACGAGGTCGGATTGTGCGTTCATGCCGGGATTATAATGCGCCCCCATGTCGAACGTACCCAATAGTCCGGCCGCCGATGAGAGCGGACCGTCGCGCCAGGGTCGCGCCCACGGTTCGCGCCACGCGCGCGTGCCGCCGAACCCGATTCCGCCGATCGAATTTCCCGCCGCGCTGCCGGTCACCGGCCGCCGCGAGGAGATCGCGCGCGCGATTCGCGACAATCAGGTCGTGATCGTTTCGGGCGAAACCGGCTCGGGCAAGACGACTCAGCTGCCGAAGATCTGCCTTTCGCTCGGCCGGGGGCGCGGCGCTGGGGGCAGCGGTCTCATCGGTCATACGCAACCGCGCCGGATCGCGGCCTCCGCCACGGGGCGGCGTATCGCCGAAGAGCTCGGCACGCCATTCGGCGAGGTGGTCGGCTATAAGGTGCGCTTCACCGACAATCTCGCGCCAGGCGCATCGGTCAAGCTCATGACCGACGGTATCCTGCTCGCCGAGACGCAGACCGATCCACTGTTGCGCGCCTACGACACGCTCATCATCGACGAGGCGCACGAGCGCAGTCTCAACATCGACTTTTTGCTCGGCTATCTGAAAGAGATTCTGCCAAAGCGGCCCGATCTGAAACTGATCGTCACGTCGGCCACCATCGACGCCGAGCGCTTCGCACGTCACTTCGGCACGGAGGCGAAGCCCGCGCCCGTCATCGAAGTGAGCGGGCGGCTTTTCCCGGTGGAGATTCGCTACCGCCCTGTGGAAGACCCGCGCGAGCGCAGCGCGGCAATCAAGGCGGCACAGGGCACGCCTGGCACGACGGGAGCGCCGTCCGCGCGCGAGCGGACGAAGGGTGGCCGCGAGGCCGAGCGCGATCTCATCGATGCGATCGTCGTGGCTGTCGACGACCTGTGCCGCGAAGGCCCGGGCGACGTCCTCGTTTTTCTGCCCGGCGAGCGCGAGATTCGCGAGACCGCCGAGGCGTTGCGCAAGCATCACCCGCCACATACGGAGATCCTGCCGCTGTTCGCGCGGCTATCGGCCGCCGAGCAGGCACGCGTGTTCAAATCGTCGAACGCGCGGCGCATCGTGCTCGCGACCAACGTCGCGGAAACGTCGCTGACGGTGCCCGGCATTCGCTATGTCGTCGATACCGGGCTTGCGCGCGTGAAGCGCTACTCGTATCGCAACAAGGTGGAGCAGCTGCAAGTCGAGCCGGTGTCGCAGGCCGCGGCCAATCAACGGGCGGGCCGCTGCGGCCGGGTCGCGGATGGCATTTGCATCCGGCTATACGACGAAACCGATTTTCAGGCGCGCGCGCGTTTCACCGATCCCGAAATCCTGCGCTCGTCGCTGGCGGCGGTGATTCTGCGGATGAAGGCGCTGCATTTGAGCGCAATCGAGACGTTTCCATTCATCGAGCCTCCGCCGGGCCGCGCCATCGCCGACGGTTACCAGTTGCTCGCCGAACTCGGCGCTGTGGACGACGACAATGCGCTGACGCCGCTTGGCCGCGAGCTGGCGAAACTGCCGCTCGATCCGCGCGTGGGGCGCATGATTCTCGCCGCGCGCGATCAGGACGCGCTGGCCGAAGTGCTCGTCATTGCCAGCGCGCTGTCGGTTCAGGACCCGCGCGAGCGGCCGATCGAGGCGCAGGAGCAAGCCGATCAGGCGCACCGTGCCTTTGCCGACGAGCGTTCCGAGTTCCTGCAGTGGGTCAAGATCTGGCGGTGGTTCGGCGAAGCGGTGGCGCACAAGAAATCGAACCGACAGCTCGTCGATGCGTGCCGCGAGCGCTTTCTTTCGCATTTGCGGCTGCGCGAATGGCGCGATGTCCATTCGCAACTGCTCACCGTGGTGCGCGAGCATGGCTGGCGCATCAACGAGAGCGAAGCGACGTTCGAACAGATCCATCTGGCGCTGATGACGGGCCTCATCGGGAATCTGGGCCTCAAAGCCGACGACGAGCCGCATTACCTCGGCGCGCGCGGCATCAAGTTCTTTCTTTGGCCGGGTTCGACGCTCGTCAAGAAAGCGGGGCGCTGGGTGATGGCGGCCGAGCTCATCGAGACGAGCCGGCTTTATGCGCGCTGTCTCGCCAAAATCGAGCCCGAATGGATCGAGAAGGTTGCGGCGCATCTGCTCAGAAAATCGCTCTCGGAGCCGCATTGGGAAAAGCGTGCCGCTCAGGTGGTGGCGTTCGAGCGGGCGGTGCTGTTCGGGTTGCCTGTCTACCATCGCCGGCGCGTTGCGTTCGGCTCGCAGGATCCGGCGCGCGCGAGAGAGCTTTTCATTCGCGGCGCGCTCGTCGATGGCGAATTCGAGACCAGGCTCGCGTTTTTCGCGCACAACCGGAAGCTGCTTGCCGATATCGAGCAACTCGAGCACAAGTCGCGCCGGCAGGATGTGCTCGTCGACGACGAACTCATCTTCGCGTTTTACGATCAGGCGTTGCCCAAAGGTATCTACACCGGCGCGGCGTTCGAGCGTTGGTACCGCAACGAGGTGAAACGCAGCGGCCAGCCGGAGGACAAACTCCGCTTGCTCTATCTGTCGCGCGACGATCTCATGCGGCACGAGGCGGCCGGCATCACGACCGATCTGTTTCCGAAGCGCATGGCGATGGCCGGCGTCGAAATGGGGCTCGCCTATCACTTCGAGCCGGGCTCGCCGCGCGATGGCGTGACGCTCGCGGTCCCGCTTTTTGCGCTCAATCAGGTCGATGCGCGGCGCGCGGAATGGCTCGTGCCGGGCATGCTGAAGGAAAAGGTCCAGTTGCTGCTCAAATCGCTGCCGCAGAAGCTGCGCCGGCATTGTGTGCCGTTGCCCGAGTATGCGGCGGGGTTCGTCGAACGCCACGAGGCACGCTTCGGCGGTGGCGCTCTCGTCGAGGCGTTGATCGCCGACGTGCGCGAGATGACGCAGGTTTCGCTCAAACCGACCGACTTCAAGCTCGAAATGTTGCCGGCCCACCTCTTCATGAACTTCAAAGTCATCGACGAGCATGGCCGGCAACTCGCGATGGGCCGCAATCTGGCTCAGCTGCGTTCCGAGCTGGGCGGCGAGGCGCAGCGGCAGTTCCAGAAGCTGGCGGTCGTCGGGGTGTCGCTGGGTGGCGAGACCGGTAGTGGGCCGGCACGCCGGGACACCGAGGCCGCGGCGCCAGCTTTGGCGCGCAGGCCAGCCGACGAGCGTCCCGCGCCGCGTGGAGCGACAGCGGGCGAGCTGGCCGGCCACGCGTCGGTCGGCGCTGGCGGCGAGGCGACGGCACTGTATGAGAACCTGACGACCTGGAATTTCGGCAAATTGCCGGAATTGCTCGAGATTCGACGCGGCGGTCAGACCTTGTTCGGCTACCCGGCGCTCGTCGATCGCGCGACGCATTGCGACGTGGAAGTCTTCGATTCCCCCGACGAGGCGGCGCGGGTACATCGGGCCGGTCTGCGGCGGTTGTTCGCGCTGCAACTGCGCGAGCCGATCAAATACCTCGAAAAAAACCTGCCCGGCTTGCGGGAAATGGCGCTGCAGTTCATGCCGCTCGGAACGCTCGAGGAACTACGCGACCAATTGATCGATGTGGCGCTGGATCGTGCGTGCCTGCAAGAGCCGCTACCCGACGACGATGCGACGTTCCACGCGCGCCGCGACGAGGGCAAGAGCCGGCTTTCGCTACTCGCGCAGGAAATCGCGCGACTCGTCGGACAAATCCTCGGCGAATACGCGGTCGTCACGAAAAAGCTCGTGCAGGCGAAGGCGCACGCGGCGGCCCATGCGGACATGCTGCAGCAACTGCAGGCGCTGATCGGCAAGCGATTCATCGTAGAGACGCCTTATGCGCAACTGACGCATTTCCCACGCTATTTGAAGGGCATCGCACTGCGCATCGACAAGCTCAAAGCCGATCCCGCCCGCGACGCCCGACAATTCGCCGAGCTGCAGCCGCTCGCGCTGCAGTATCAGCGCGCGCGGCAGGCCCGCGGCGGCGTACCCGATACGCGGCTCGCCGAATTCCGCTGGTTGCTCGAAGAGCTGCGTATTTCGCTCTTCGCGCAGGAACTGCGCACGCCGATGCCTGTTTCGACGAAGCGGCTCCATAAGGTGTGGGAATCGCTGCAAAGATGATCGAGAAACGCCCGGCCATGCCGATAACCCGAGTGACGCGCGGAAAAATCGAGGCGCAAAGGCACACGTTGGCTGCCGCGCCGACGATTTATTCCAGGAGCGTCAACCGCGGCCCGAGCCGAGGCGTTTAAACAAGGCGTTGGCCATTCGAACGAGTTCTCATGCACAAGATTATTTCCTCCCGCTCTCGGGGCCTGATCGGCACCGCCGCGCTCGCCCTATTGGCGGCAAGCGCTGCCGCCGTCTCGTCATCGGCCTGCGCCAACAACGTCATCGTCCTGAATTCCGCCGAAGCGACGCTTTCGCTGATCGACGAGGCGACGCATCAGGTCGTCGGCACAGTGCCGACCGGCAAGGAACCGCATCACCTGATGGCGACGCCCGACAACAAGACGTTGATCGTCGCGAATTCGGTCTCGAACGATCTGATCTTTGTCGATCCGAAAACGGGCAAGGTGCAAGCGCGCGTGCCCGGCATCGAGGACCCGTATCAGCTCGGTTTTTCCCCCGATCGCAAGTGGTTCGTAACGACAGGGCTGCGCCTGGATCGGCTCGATATCTACGGCTACGACGCGGCGACGAACGGCCTGAAGCTCGTGAAGCGCCTGCCGCTTGCCATCATGCCGAGCCACATGGCGTTTTCGAAGGACAGCCGGACCGTGTTCGTGACGCTGCAGGTGTCCGGCGAACTCGCGGCGGTCGATCTGCCGACGCAGACCGTGCTATGGAAAATGCCGGTCGGCAAGACACCTGCCGGACTCTGGATGACGCCGGGCGACAAATATCTGCTCGTCGGCATGACCGGCGAGGACGACGTGGCGGTGGTCGACTGGCGCACGCGTACGGTGGTCAAACGCATCACGACAGGCAAGGGCGCGCACAACTTCCGCTCGCTCGATGACGGCCGCCATGTGCTCGTCAGCAATCGCGTCGCGAATACGATCAGCATCCTCGACGAAGAAATGCTCACGAACGTCGGCGACATCACGGGTCTCTTGCCCGGCCCCGACGACATGGAACTCACGGCCGACAAACGCTACCTTTGGGTGACGTTCCGCTTTGCGAAACACGTCGGCATCATCGACATGACGACGAAAAAGCTCGTGCAGACAATTTCCGTGGGCCGCTCGCCGCACGGAATCTATTTCTACGATCGCGCCCCCGTGACCGCACCGAACGGCGCGTAAAAGGAGGGCCGCGCGTCGCCATGCTGCACTCGATCCTCGCTTCGCTCGACGGCGTCGTTTCGGCGCTGCAGACCTGGGCCTATATCCACGTGGTCCAGCCGCTCCTCTTCCGGTTCGGCTGGATGGACTACGACGAGGATTCGTACGATGCGCTGTATCCGGTGATCGTCGGCTTGCTGACGATCGGCGCGACCTACTTCCTGCTGCGCCCGCTCGAGGCGCTGCGCCCCGTCGAACGTTGGGGCAACCGGCGGGCTGTGCGCGTCGACATCCTCTATACAGGCATTGCCAAGCTCGGCCTCTTCAATCTGTTGTTCTTCCTCGGTTTTCAGCCGTTTTTTGCGGATTTGCAGGTCTGGTTGCGCTATCGCGGCATTGCCAACGTGGATCTCGATCATTTATGGCCCGGCGTCACCTCGCAGCCGATCGTGGCGTTCCTGATCTACCTCGTCATGCTCGATTTCGCGGGCTATTGGTATCACCGCTGGCAGCATCGGTTCGGGATCTGGTGGGAGCTGCATGCGGTTCATCACAGTCAGCGCCAGTTGTCGCTCTGGTCGGACGATCGCAACCATCTGCTCGACGAGGTCGCACAGGCCTCGTTTTTCGCCGCGATCGCGCTCGCTATAGGGGTCGCGCCGACGCAGTTCGTCGTACTGACGGCCGTGACCAACTTCCTGCAAAGCGTGCAGCACACGAACGCGCGGCTCGGCTTCGGGCGCGTATTCGAGCGAATACTCGTCAGCCCGGCATTCCATCGCCGCCATCACGCGGTCGGCTACGGACACGAGGGGACCGCCTACGGCTGCAATTTCGGTGTGCTCTTTCCCTGGTGGGATATGCTCTTTCACACTGCCTCGTGGGTTCGGGCCATCGAGCCGACGGGCATCCGTCAGGAAATCGAGGGCGAATCGTATGGCAATGGCTTTTTGTCGCAACACTGGCTCGCGTTCGTGCGGATTGCGCGACGGCTCGGATTTGGCCGGGGCGCAGGCAATGTGCCGGCCGCCTGAAGGCGGGTGCCGATGAACGAACTCATGCGCGCATTCGGCCGGGCGCTCGCGGGCGTGCTGCATCCGCGTGTGCTGTGGCTGACGTTCTTGCCGTTCGTGATCGCCTCGGCCGGGTGGGGGCTTTTTTTCTGGTTCACCTGGCAAAACCTCGTTGGCACGGCACGCGGCTGGCTCGCGGGCTCGACGCTAGGCACGGCGCTTTACCGCGCGTTCGACTGGATGGGTTTGCCGAATCTGCATGCGTTGATCGCGCCGCTGATCGTCGTCGCACTTTCGATTCCGGTCATTGTCTCCACGGTATTGCTGCTCATCGCCACACTTTCGATGCCGATGGTCGTCAGGCATCTGTCCGCGCGCCGGTTCGCGATGCTCGAAGCGCGGCGCGGCGGAACCTGGTACGGTAGCCTCGCGTACGGCATCGCAACGACATTGCTCTGTCTGCTGCTCATTGTGCTGACGTTGCCGCTCTTCGTCTTGCTTGCGCCGCTGCTTCTGATTCCGCCGCTTTTCGCGCTGATTTCGCCGCTTTTCGCACTCATTCCGACGCTGCTGTGGGGCTGGCTCACCTATCGCGTGATGACTTACGACGCGCTGGCGCTGCACGCGAGCCGTGCCGAGCGCATTGCGCTGATGCGGCGGCACCGTGTGCCGCTGCTTGCGATCGGCATTGCGAGCGGCCTCATGGGGACGCTGCCGACGTTGCTCTGGGCGTGGTCGCTCTGGCTCATCGTGCTCTTTCCGGTGATTGCGGCCGTCACGATCTGGATGTACGCGTTCATCCTCGTTTTTTCCGCGCTCTGGTTCGGTCACTATTGCCTGGAAGCGTTGCGGGCCATGCGAGAAGAAGAGGGCTTGCAGCCGTCTCGATCATGAACGACGATGAGCGATCTCTCATCTGCGTGAGGCGGTCATGGCATTTGGCGTCATCATCATCGGCGACGAAATCCTGTCGGGCAGGCGGGTCGACAAGCATCTGCCGAAGGTCATCGAGCTCTTGAGCGCGCGCGGCCTGGCGCTTGCCTGGGCCGAGTACGTCGGCGACGATCCCGCACGAATTACCGCCACACTCGAGCGTAGTTTCGCCTCGGGCGACATCGTTTTTTCAACGGGCGGCATCGGCGCGACCCCTGACGACCACACGCGACTGTGCGCGGCCAACGCGCTCGGGGTGCCGCTCGAGCTGCACCCCGAGGCGGCCGAACTGATTCGCCAGCGGATTCGGGACATGCAGCCGGCCGGCGCACCCGCGCTCGATCTCGATTCGCCGGAGAATCGCCATCGCCTCAATATGGGCGTCTTTCCACGCGGCGCCTCGATCATTCCGAACGGCTACAACAAGATTCCGGGGTTCTCGGTCGGCGATCACCATTTCGTTCCCGGCTTTCCCGTGATGGCCTGGCCGATGATCGAATGGGTGCTCGATACCAAGTATGCCCACATGCACCATCAAGTCGCGCATGCCGAACGGTCTCTGCTTGTCTTCGAACTCATGGAGTCGACGCTGACGCCGCTGATGGAGAAAATCGAAGCCGACTTTCCGGGCGTGCGGGTATTCAGCCTGCCAAGCGTGGGCGACGCGGAACGCGGCGGCGTCTATGCGCGCCGCCATATCGATCTGGGCGTGAAGGGTGAACCGGAAGCCGTGGCCGCGGCCTTCGTCAAGCTGCGCGAAGGGGTTCACCTGCTTGGCGGCGATATCGTCGAACCCGAAGCCGGGGCTGCCCGATAACGTCCGCGGCGGCAGCATCGTCGCTGCCGTGACGCTTATGCCCGGAGCGCCGGATCAAGCGCCGAGCCACGGTAGCCCGTTATGGCACCAGCCATCGACGGTCTTGCGATGACCGTGACCGTCTTTGGCGCCTTCGAAACCTTCGAGCAGATCGAAAGCCTGGGTGAAGCCTGCTTTTTCGGCCGCGACGGCGGCCAGCTTCGAGCGCGCGGCGCTACGGCACAAAAAGATCAGATGCGTATCCGGCGAGGCTGCGCTACGCAGCTGTTCGATGAATTCGGCGTTCGGCACACCACCCGGGTAGCGCGTCCATTCAATGTGGATATACTGGCCGTCGCCGACGACAGGGCGACCTACCCAGTCGAGTTCGGCGCGCGTGCGCACATCGACGAGCCGTGCATCGGGCTTGAGCTGGAGGAACTCGAACGCTTCGGCCGGCGTGAAAGCGCCGGCATACGGGAGTTGATGTTCGGCGCGGCGTTTTTCCGCTTGCGCCAGGATCTGTTCGAGCGTACTCATGACAGCCGGTCTCCTTGTGGCAAAGGAGCATTCTAGCGCGGCGTGCTGGCCGAGCGTGGAAGGACAGATTGGGGCGTCACAATCGCTGTTTGCGCCAGTTCGGTGCAAAATCGGCAGGGGTGCACCGACTGTGAGCATTTCGGGGTTTGCATTTCGACAGGTGCACCGAAATTGTGCCGGGTAGCCCGGCCCGCACGGCAACGAGGCACACGGCGGTGCAGTGCAGCGTTCCAACGCGGGGCGTTGCGCTCGGCGCGGGCAGGGGGAAACCAATGAGTCGTGCGGGAAAACGAGCATGCCTGGCACGAAAGATGCTCTAACGGGCGGCGACCGCTTGCGCGGTGGTCTCCGGCGGAATGTGGTCCGTTCGCCGGCCCCATGCGCGCAGTGAAGAACCGTCGAATCTATCAAATGGAGAAGAGGATATGAGTAAAACCGTGGCCGACGTCATGCAGCTCGTCAAGGACGAGGACGTCAAGTTCGTCGACTTTCGCTTCACCGACACGCGCGGCAAGGAGCAGCACGTCTCCGTTCCGCTGTCGGCGTTCGATGGCGACAAGTTCGAAAGCGGCCATGCGTTCGATGGTTCCTCGATCGCGGGCTGGAAGGGCATCGAAGCATCGGACATGTTGCTCGTGCCGGATCCCAACACCGCTTTCATCGACCCGTTCTATGAAGAGCCGACCCTCGTGCTGACGTGCGATGTGGTCGAGCCCGCGGACGGCAAGGGCTACGAACGCGATCCGCGCTCGCTCGCCAAGCGCGCCGAAGCATATTTGAAGAGTACCGGCCTGGGCGATACGGCCTACTTCGGTCCGGAACCCGAGTTCTTCATTTTCGATTCGGTGCAGTGGAACACGGACATGTCGGGCTGCTTCGTCAAGATCGGCTCGGAAGAGGCACCGTGGTCGTCGGGCAAGGAATTCGAAGGCGGCAACACCGGTCATCGTCCCGGCACCAAGGGCGGCTATTTCCCGGTTGCACCGGTGGATTCGTTCCAGGACATGCGCTCGGAAATGTGTCTGCTGCTCGAGCAGATCGGCATTCCGGTCGAAGTGCACCACCATGAAGTGGCTGGTCAGGGCCAAAACGAAATCGGCACCAAGTTCGCGACGCTCGTGCAGCGCGCCGACTGGACGCAGCAATTGAAGTACATCGTGCACAACGTCGCGCACACGTACGGCAAGACGGCCACGTTCATGCCGAAGCCCGTCGTTGGCGACAACGGTTCGGGCATGCACGTTCACCAGTCGATCTGGAAGGACGGTCAGAACCTGTTCGCCGGTAACGGCTACGCCGGTCTCTCGGAATTCGCGCTCTTTTACATCGGCGGCATCATCAAGCACGCACGTGCGCTGAACGCGATCACGAACCCGACGACGAACTCGTACAAGCGCCTCGTGCCGCACTTCGAAGCACCTGTGAAGCTCGCTTACTCGGCGCGCAACCGTTCGGCCTCGATCCGTATTCCGCACGTGTCGAATCCGAAGGGCCGTCGTATCGAGACGCGCTTCCCGGACCCGATGGCCAACCCGTACTTCGCGTTCTCGGCGCTGATGATGGCGGGCCTCGACGGCGTGCAGAACAAGATTCATCCGGGCGAAGCCGCTGACAAGAACCTCTACGATCTGCCGCCGGAAGAAGACGCGAAGATCCCGACCGTCTGTGCCGGTCTCGATCAGGCACTCGAGGCGCTCGACAAGGATCGCGAGTTCCTCACGCGCGGTGGCGTGTTCACGGACGGCATGCTCGACGCTTACCTGGAGCTCAAGGAAGGTGAACTGCAACGTTTCCGCATGACGACGCACCCGATCGAGTTCGAAATGTACTACTCGCTCTAAGCATTGCGATGCGCGGCGCGCCCACCTGTGTGGCCGCTGCGCGGACCATGCTTGCGATCGGTCTCCAGGGGACGGCGCCGCCGTCCCTTTTCATTGCTAATGTCGCTTCAGGCTGGTTCGTGATTCCCCGATGGCGCTAAAGAATCTGATCAAGACCAGAAAAGGGCAGAGCGAGCCCTTGACGGACGATGCCGCGCTCGCCGCATCCGGTCTCTTGCCGGGTCTCGAGGCGTTGCCGACGGTCGTGCTCGTGCTTGAAAAACGTACGCTGCGCGTCGCGTTCGCGAACCCTTCCGCGGAGTCGCTGCTCGATTTGTCGCGACGTCAATTGATGCAGATGTCATGGCCCGAGATCTTCGCGAATGGCGATGTGCTCGTCGAGACGATCGCGGCCATCGCGGAGCAACGGTTTCATGCGACGCATCTCGACGCCGAATTCGAGCGGCCGGGCCGCGAACCGTTGCAAGTGCATATGGTGGTGGGTTTTCTCGAAAGTGCGCCGGAGTACGTGTTGCTCGAGCTGTTCGAAAACGAGCGGCATTTGCGCACCGATCGCGAGGAGCGCATTCACGATCTGGCCACGGCCAACAAGCAGTTGATCCGCAACCTCGCGCATGAAATCAAGAACCCGCTAGGCGGTATTCGCGGTGCGGCACAGCTGCTCGAACTGGAGCTGGACGCGCGCGAGCGCCAGGAGCTGCGCGAATACACGCAGGTGATCGTCAAGGAATCCGACCGCTTGCAAACGCTCGTCGACCGTCTGCTCGAGCCGCACCGGCATCCGCATATCGTGGGCGACGTGAATGTCCATGAAGTATGCGAGCGCGTGCGCGCGGTCATACTGGCCGAGTTTCCGCGCGGGCTCACGATCGAGCGCGACTACGACGTGAGCGTGCCCGAGTTGCGCGGGGACAAGGAACAACTGATCCAGGCGCTGCTCAACATCGTGCGCAATGCGGCGCAGGCCCTGCGCGAACGCATCAGCGAAGGCGATGCGCGTATCGCGCTGCGCACCCGCGTGGCGCGCAAGGTGACGATCGCCAAGCGTCTTCACAAACTGGCATTGGACTTGCGTGTCATCGACAACGGCCCCGGCATCCCGCACGACATCCGCGAGCGCATTTTCTATCCGCTCGTATCCGGACGCGAGGGCGGCAGCGGACTCGGCCTCACCCTCGCGCAAACCTTCGTGCAGCAGCACGACGGGATGATCGAGGTGGAAAGCCGGCCGGGGCACACGGAGTTTCAGATTTTATTGCCGCTCGACAATTGACCAACGACCTTCATGAAGCCGATCTGGATAGTAGACGACGACCAATCGATTCGCTGGGTGCTCGAAAAAGCACTCGCGCGCGAGAACCTGGCAACGCGCAGCTTCCCCAATGTGCGCGAGGCGCTGGCCGCGCTCGAGCATGAGACACCGCAAGTGCTCGTTTCGGACATCCGGATGCCCGGTTCGTCGGGCCTCGATCTCTTGCAGTCGATCCGCCAGCGGCTGCCCGAGCTGCCCGTCATCATCATGACGGCCTATTCGGATCTCGACAGTGCCGTTGCCGCTTTTCAGGGCGGCGCATTCGAATACCTCGCGAAGCCGTTCGATATCGATCGCGCCGTCGAGCTCATTCACCGTGCCGTCGACGAGAGCCTGCGTGGCGCGCATGCAGCCGATCCGTCGCTCGCCGACGCCCCGGAAATGCTCGGGCAGGCACCGGCGATGCAGGACATGTTCCGTGCAATCGGGCGCCTTTCGCATTCGTCGGCGACAGTGCTTATCACTGGCGAATCGGGTACCGGCAAGGAGCTGGTGGCGCGCGCGTTGCACCGGCACAGCCCGCGCGCTGGCGGCCCGTTCATTGCGCTGAACACCGCGGCGATTCCGAAGGATCTTCTGGAGTCCGAACTGTTCGGCCACGAGCGCGGCGCGTTCACGGGCGCACAGGCGATGCGGCAAGGCCGCTTCGAGCAGGCGGAGAACGGCACGCTCTTTCTCGACGAAATCGGCGATATGCCGTTCGATCTTCAAACACGGCTTCTGCGCGTGCTCTCGGACGGGCAGTTCTATCGCGTCGGCGGGCACAGTCCGCTGCGCGCGAATGTGCGCGTGATCGCGGCGACGCACCAGAATCTGGACGCGCGCGTGCGCCAGGGCCTCTTTCGCGAGGACCTTTATCACCGGCTCAACGTGATTCGATTGCGCTTGCCGCCGCTGCGCGAACGCAAGGAGGATATCCCGTTGCTCACGCGGCACTTCCTGCAAAAGAGTGCCCGCGATCTCGGCGTCGAACCGAAGCGCGTGTCCGAGTCCGCCGTTGCTTATCTCGCTTCACTGCCGTTTCCCGGTAACGTCCGTCAGCTCGAGAACCTCGCGAACTGGCTCACGGTGATGGCGCCCGCGCAAACCATCGAGGTCAAGGATTTGCCGCCCGACCTGGTGCCCCAGCAACAGCCCGCCCACGCCGCCGATGAAATTGTCGCGGGTGCGGCGGTGGGTGCTTCGGTTGTCGCAGGCGGGGCCATGCCGCTCGACGCGGAGGCCAACGGCACACTGACGGCAGCGCCGCCGGCCGTGTTGGGCAGCGTGCCGACCGGCTTGCCGGTGAGCGTCTGGGAAAGCGGACTGCGCGCCGAAGTGGCGCGCATGTTGCGTGAAAACGCGCCCGACGTGATGGACGAGCTGGCTCGCCGTTTCGAAGCGGCTGTGATACGCGAGGCGCTCGACTTCACTCGGGGACGCAAGGTCGAGGCGGCCGAGCGGCTCGGTATCGGGCGCAATACCATTACGCGCAAGATTCAGGAGCTGCGTCTCGAATCGTGATGCAATGGCGTGACGTGGCATGCAGCGGGGCACGTGGGTGCCCCGCCGCACGCTGCGGCGGCCAGCACCGTCTGGCCTGCGAGTGGTATCAGCGGGTGCTATACCGTGGATTGGCTTCCAGAAAAACGCCGACGTTGGAAGAATAGTCACCCGCGTATTTGAATTGAACGTCCTCCAAACCCAACACTGATTTCAAATAGTGCGGCTTTTTGCCGTAGTACGCGTCGACACATTCCTGTCCAAGCACGCGGTTGTTCTTGTCATAGCAAGCGGTAAGCGTGTGGGCCACGGGAATCTTCACGCCGTATCCGAAACGATTCGTGTCATATTCGGGCGCCTTGGTTCCAAGCTCTCCCTCCGCGAATTTCACCGCCTCGAATTGGGCGGTATAGCTATCGCCGCTATCGGCCTGCGTAGCGGTACATTGGACCTTGTATTGGCCGTTTTGCCCCGCAAGCAGGCTTTGCAAAGCGATCACCGATGCTCCGCTTTGCTCCTGTCCTTGAACGGTATTGCTTTGCCCGCCACTATGGGTGGCGATGCATTGAACGGACCGATAGGTGCGCGCCGAACCGTCGTGATTCACGAAGTCGATGGACGGTGTGGCACAAGCGGCAGTCGTCACGGTAAGGGCCAGTACGCCAAACGCGGCGGTAGTTCCAAGATGCATAGAACGGCATTTCCTGTTTGCTGAGGTGAGTCGCCTTCGGATGCGTTATCCGGAAGGTGCGGGCAGTACGACGACGATCGCTTGCTTACGGATAGGCAGGCCCTGCGATCGAAGCAACTGCACTTCTTCGATGGAAGAAGCGTGCGCAGAATAACGTCCCCTCAGCCAATCTGAGCGATCACTGGCGCATGATCGGACGGTTGGTCCCACTTTCGCGGCGTTTTGTCGACTTCACAGTGCGTACAGTTCGCGGCGAGCGCGGGCGACAACAGGATGTGGTCGATGCGCAGGCCGGCGTTTCGCCTGAACGCGAGCATGCGGTAGTCCCACCAGGTGAACATTTTTTCCGGCTGTTCGAACTGGCGAAAAGCGTCCACCAGTCCGAGACCGGTCAACCTGACAAATGCGGCGCGCTCTTCCGGCGACACGAGGTTTTGCCCTTCCCATGCCTTCGGGTCGTGCACGTCCCGGTCTTCGGGCGCAATGTTGTAGTCGCCCAGCAGAGCAAGCGACGGATAGCGCGCCATCTCGCCAGTGAGCCACCCGGCAAGCGCTTCGAGCCAGCGCAGCTTGTAGGCGAATTTTTCGCTGCCGGGGGTTTGCCCATTCGGAAAATACGCCGAGACGACCCGTACGCCCTTGACGGTGACGGCAATCACGCGCTGCTGTTCGTCGGCAAAGCCCGGTATGTTGCGCACGATATCGGTCTCGTCGACTTCGATGCCTTCGCGCACCAGAATGCCGACGCCGTTATAAGTCTTTTGCCCGGCGCACCAGCTACGGTACCCCTTTGCCGTCAGTTCGGCATGCGGGAACTTTTCGTCGGGCATTTTGAGTTCCTGCAGGCACAGCACATCGGCACGACTGAGCTCGAGCCAATCGATGACGTGCTGCTGGCGCACTTTGAGGGAATTCACATTCCAGGTGGCGATTTTCATATTCTTCCGCATCCTTGCTTTAGACGTTTCTTATCTGACCGGCACACGGCCATCGTTTCGTTCGCTGCCCACGTTTTTCGGCGATGGGAATGCTCGAGTCCCATTCGACTTGCTAGCGTGCGGCGGCTTGTGTTTTCCCGGATCGTATCGCGCTTCGCCACACGATGTCTTTGTCGGGGGCTCCCATGAAAATCAATCTAAAGAAGCTGGACATACCCGCAACCTCGCTAGGGGGCGACGAATATACTGCGTCGGACGCCTCCCCGGCGCGGCGATCGCCGTCGGCAAACGCTGTGTTGGCGCAGTTCACGACACGTTCGGGCGGCAATTCCGGATCGCCTGGGCAATCGACTCAAAGGGATCTGAGGCGGCCACTCGAGACAGACCATGGGTGTGCCGAGCCCGCGGCGGCCAAACGAACGCGGCGCCCCGATCTTCCCGGTCCGACATCCCGAATTGCCCCGATGGCCGCCGCCCCGGCGGCACGCTCCGCGCCGTCGCCATATAGAAGGTCTATGTCTTTCATGGATGCGGTCCGGCGCCCGTCCAAGCCACGCGTGCCGGGAAGCCCGTCCACTGCTGTGAGCCCGGATCAAATCCTGAAAGAGGCTCGCAGGTACCGGCGCCAGAGCAGCAGCGACCAGATGCTGTTCGATACGCTCAGCCCGAGTCTGGTGGCGAGACTCAATGAACTGCCGATCAAAACGGCTTTTGCCTCGGCACTTGCCTCGATGAAGCCGGGTGCTTCCGAAACCGCCTTGGGATTCCGTGATCTGAAATTGGCCGGTTCTCCACGGTCGCTCGGCGCTTCGCAGGCACTCAAAGAGCCGCTCGGCAGCGGCAGATTTGGCAAGGCTTATGCTGTAACGCTTGCGAACAATCTGATAAAGAACGGGAAAAATCTTGGACGGGAGTTTGTTTTCAAGGCGCTGCTTCGCGCCGATCCGAACAAACCCCTGCCCGCAGATTTGTATGCCGGGTTGCAGGGCGATGACGTGAACGACCCGGCCGCGAGAGAGGCAGTGATCCGCGAGAAAAAGCAGCAGATAATCGATGAATTCCAGATCACCTCGGCGTTGGTGAAAACGGCTCACGTCATGCAGGTCTATGACTTGGTTCATGTCGACGATGAGTTCGGCATACTGTGCGAAAAAATCAATGGGGAAAACGTCGGGGGGCTTGTCAAAAAATTGCGAACCGCGCTCGACGCATTCGTCATTTCCGAACAAGACTATCTGGATATCGCGAAACAGGCTATCGCCGACGTGCTTATTGCGATTGCACGGTGTGCCGACGAGGGAGTGGCACATTCGGACATTTCTCCCAACAACGTCATGTATGACGCGGACGAAAAGATGTTCAAGCTGATCGACATGGGGAACGGTCGTGAGGTCGGGCAAACCCGACCGCCGGGCACCCCCGGGTATATGGATATCTCCACGTCGGTCGCGAATCACAAAAGCGATATCTATGGTGTCGGTCAGTTGCTTGGTTATTTCGTGAAGGATGCGGCGACGCCGATGGGGCTAAGAGGGTTCACCTCCGAACACCTGACTATCGGCGATTTCCCGTTTTTCGATGGTTTGAACTATCTGCCGTCAACGCATAGGGATGAAATCCTCGACATCATGCGTCGCATGATCCAACAGCCACCCGAACGCAGGCCCTCGTCGATCGAGCTGCTGCGGCATCGATTTTTTGCGGATCTTGCTCCCCGAAATCAGACGCACGCATCCTATGAGAAGCTGAACCGGTGGGATCGAAGCAATTCGATATCAGCCAGATTTACGGCATGCTATTCGTATATCGAAGACGATGAGGCGAGGGATGGCCTCCATCGTCAGCTGCTCGAGCTTAACGAAATGTGGCAAGACGATTGCGAGCAAGGTCGTCAAGAAGACATCGAGGAGCGCTTGAGGAAATTGAACGGACCCCCGGTCCGCCAAATATTGACGCTTGCCGAAGAGCGCGAATCGCGCGCGGGGCTGCCTTCAGCCAGCGCTGCGCAGTCAGCGCAGGGCCGCATCGATCCCTGATCGCCTGCGCGGCACAAGGTAGGGGCGACCTTGCCTGCAACAGGGTTTTGCTGGCGGGTCTACAATCGTTTCAACGGTACCTCCGCGAGTGAATGCGATTTGTGTGACAACGCGTAAGCGCGTTCGCTGATACGCGTCGTCACTTTTTGGGTACGGATACGTCCGTTACGAATCAGGACTGATCCGGTACTGATTAGGAGAACGCTGCGATGCTGCGCATGAGCAAGCTGGCCGATTACGGCACGGTCATCCTCGTCGCCATGGCGCGCGAGCGCGACGTCGTACAAAGTGCCTGCAATCTGGCGAGCACGACAGGCATTCCGGTGCCGACAGTCTCGAAGGTCATGAAAATGCTCGTGCGCGGCGGCCTGACGGTCTCGCTGCGCGGAGTCAGCGGCGGGTACATGCTCAAACGCCCCGCACCGCTCGTCTCGCTCGCGGACATCATCGCCGCCGTTGACGGGCCTTTCGGCATCACCGAATGCAGTCTGGCGCCAGGCATGTGCCAGCACGAGCCGATTTGCGGCGCGCGGGCGAACTGGCAGAAGGTCAATCGCGTCGTCCTCGAAGCGCTCAGGCAGGTTTCGCTGGCCGATCTGGCGGGCCCCGTGCTGAGCGATGTCGATATCAAAGCGATCCGCGCACGCGAAGCCATCCCGCTCGGACGCGCCGCCACGCGCCGGCCATGAACTGGGAGAAATGCGCATGAGTTCCACTCCATCCAGCGTCGATCGTCTGATCAATCGCGAATATCGGCACGGATTCGTGAGCGACGTGCTCGCCGATACGTTGCCGCGCGGCCTCTCCGAGGACGTGATCCGGCTCATCTCGGCGAAGAAGGACGAACCTGAATTCATGCTCGAATGGCGGCTCGCCGCCTATCGCCATTGGCTGACGATGATGGAACCGAATTGGGCAACGGTGCGTCACCCGCCCATCGATTATCAGGACATCGCCTACTACTCGGCTCCGCTTGCACAGAAGGATCGCCCGAAAAGCCTCGATGAAGTCGATCCGGAGCTGTTGCGCACTTACGAAAAGCTCGGTGTTCCGCTCGAGGAGCGGGAATTGCTCGCCGGTGTCGCGGTGGACGCGGTGTTCGACAGCGTCTCCGTGGCCACGACGTTTCGCGAGCAACTCGGCAAGCTCGGCATCGTATTTTGTTCGTTCTCCGAAGCGGTTCGCGAACACCCCGATCTGGTGCGTCAGTATCTGGGTTCGGTGGTGCCGCACACCGACAACTTCTACGCCGCGCTGAACTCGGCGGTCTTCAGCGATGGATCGTTTTGCTATATCCCGCCGGGCGTGCGCTGCCCGATGGAACTCTCGACCTACTTCCGCATCAATGCACGCAACACGGGGCAGTTCGAACGCACGCTCATCGTCGCGGACAAAGGCGCATACGTGAGCTACCTCGAAGGCTGCACGGCGCCGATGCGCGACGAGAACCAACTGCATGCAGCAGTGGTCGAGCTGATAGCCCTCGAAGGGGCGCAAATCCGCTATTCGACGGTGCAGAACTGGTATCCCGGCGATGCGCAAGGGCGCGGCGGCATCTACAACTTCGTGACGAAGCGCGGCGATTGCCGCGAAGCCGGCGCCAAGATTTCCTGGACGCAAGTGGAGACGGGTTCGGCCATCACCTGGAAATACCCGAGCGTGATCCTGCGCGGCGACGACTCCGTCGGCGAGTTCTATTCGGTCGCGCTCACCAACCATCACCAGCAAGCCGACACGGGCACGAAGATGATTCATCTGGGCCGCAACACGCGCAGCACGATCGTCTCGAAGGGAATCTCGGCCGGGCATGGCAAGAACGCTTACCGGGGTCTCGTGAAAGTCGGCCGCGACGCCGAGGGCGCACGCAATTACACTCAATGCGATTCGCTGCTGCTCGGCGAGCGTTGCAGTGCGCACACGTTTCCGTACATCGAAGTCAAGAATCCGAGCGCGCATGTCGAGCATGAAGCCTCGACCTCGCGCATTGGCGAGGACCAGCTTTTCTATTGCCGGCAACGCGGTCTCTCCGGCGAGGATGCGGTTTCGATGATCGTCAACGGATTTTGCAAGGAAGTGTTCAAGGAGCTGCCGATGGAGTTCGCCGTCGAAGCCCAGAAGCTGCTAGGCGTGAGCCTGGAGGGCAGCGTCGGCTGAGGCGGACGGCCAAGCCGAGTCTGAAAGGAACGAGGATCATGCTCGATATCAATGAACTGAACGTCGAAGTGAACGGCAAGCCCATTTTGCGCGGCATCGATCTCCATATCGGGGCAGGCGAAGTGCATGCCATCATGGGTCCCAACGGCTCAGGAAAGAGCACGCTCGCACACGTGCTCGCCGGCCGCGATGGCTATACCGTGACGGCAGGATCGGTCCGCTACGGCGAGCGCGATCTGCTCGCGCTGGCGCCTGAAGAGCGTGCGCGCGAAGGGATATTTCTGGCGTTTCAATATCCCGTGGAAATCCCCGGCGTCAGCAACGTCTATCTGCTGAAAGCGGCATTGAACGCGCAGCGCAGGCACCGCGGCGAGTCCGAACTCGACGCTATCGATTTCCTGCAACTCGTCAAAGCCAAAATTGCGCAGATGCAGATGGACGAGAGCCTGCTTTACCGGGCCGTCAACGAGGGGTTCTCGGGTGGCGAGAAAAAGCGCAACGAGATCCTGCAGATGGCGGTGCTCGAGCCGCGTCTCGCGATTCTCGACGAAACCGATTCAGGCCTCGATATCGATGCGCTGCAGCTCGTGGCAGGCGGCGTGAATGCGCTGCGAAGCCCCGATCGAGCCATTGTGCTCGTTACGCACTATCAACGCCTGCTCGACTATGTCGCGCCGGATTATGTACATGTCCTCGCTCACGGGCGCATCGTCAAATCAGGCGGGCCCGAATTGGCGCAGGAGCTGGAACGCAAGGGGTACGGCTGGCTCGCCGACGAAGCGGGTAGCGCGGGCGGGGAGGCGAGGCCATGAACGAACCCATGCTCGATCGTTACCATCACGCGTTTCGCACGCTCGCGAGGACTTTGCCCGGCGCAGAGCTGGCGTGGCTGCGCGGCGCGCGACGAAACGCATTCGAACGATTCGACAAATTGCGCTTTCCGAGCACGCGCCTCGAGGACTGGAAATACACGAACGTGGCACAGATCGGCGCCCGCGAATGGCATTTCGCGTCGCCGCGCGGTGACGATGTCGATGTTTCGACGATCGTCGACGATCTCGTGCTCGATAAATCGGCGCCTCGGCTCGTGTTCGTCAACGGCCGGCATGCACCGAGGCTCTCGCGAACGAGCGCGCTTCCCGAGGGCGTATTCATCGGCAGTCTGACGCGCGCGTTGCGCGAGATGCCGGAGCGCATGGAGACACTGATCGCCCACCATGCGCCGCATGACGGTTTCGAAGCGCTGAACACGGCATTCCTGAGCGACGGCTATGTGCTCGTGCTTCCGCCCGATTGCCGTCTCGATGTGCCGATCCAGATGCTGTTCGTTGCCGACGAAGCGGGCCTCGCCATCAACCCGTTCAACGCCGTGATAGCGGCGCGCGGCGCGCGCTGCACCGTGATCGAGCAATTTGTCGGCGTTGCCGACGACAGCTATCTGACGAACACGGTGACGCGCATCGTCGCTGACGAGGGGGCCGACATCGAACATTGCCGAATTCAGCAGGAGGCGCGCCGCGCCTACCATATCGGCCGCGTGATGCTTGCCCAGGCGCGCGCAAGCCACGTTGCGTCGCATTCGTTCGCATTCGGGGCCGCGCTGTCCCGAGTCGAGATCGATGCGCGGCTGTCCGGGACCGATGCGCGTTGCGAGCTCGATGGGCTCTACTTCGCGGGTGCGCGGCAGCATGTCGATCATCACACTCGCATCGATCACGAGTCCGCGCGCTGCACGAGCCGCGAGTCCTACCGCGGCGTGCTCGACGGTGCTGCGCATGGTGTATTCAATGGTCGGGTCATCGTGCATCAGGACGCACAGCAAACGGATGCGCATCAGTCCAACCGCAACTTGCTGCTCTCGCGGGAGGCGGAGATCGACACCAAGCCGCAGCTCGAAATCTACGCGGACGACGTCAAATGTACGCACGGCGCCACCGTCGGCAAGCTCGACGAAGCGCAGCTCTTTTACCTGCGCGCGCGCGGCATCGGCGAGCGGGAGGCACGTGCCACGCTGATCTGGGCGTTTGCGCGCGATATCGTCGATCGCGTCGGCGCCGAGCACGTGCGAGGACGGCTCGCGAAGATGCTGTTGGCACGCTTGCCTGACGGTGAACGGATTGAGAGGTGGCACTGATGAAGCCGATTGAACCGCTCGCTTTTTTCGACGAATCGGCCCAGGCGCGATGGCGGCACGATTTTCCGATTCTCGAGGAGCGTGTGCACGGTAAGCCGCTCGTCTATCTCGACAACGGAGCGACGACGCAAAAACCCGCGTCGGTCATCGAGGCGGAACGTGCTTACTATCTGCACGCCAACGCGAACGTTCACCGCGGGGTGCATCAACTCTCGCAGCTTGCAACCGACGCCTACGAAGGAGCACGTGCCCGGATCGCACGCTTCGTCAATGCGGCGCGCACCGAGGAAGTCGTCTTCGTGCGCGGCACGACCGAGGCGATCAACCTCGTTGCGCAAAGCGGCGTGCGGGAGCGTCTCGAGCCCGGAGACGAGATTCTCATAAGCGCGATGGAGCATCACTCGAATATCGTGCCGTGGCAACTCGTGTGCGCGCAAACGGGAGCGCGGCTCAAAGTCGTGCCGATCGACGATAGTGGCACGCTGGATATCGGTGCCTACGGGAGCATGCTCGGCGATCGCACGCGGCTCGTCGCGCTCACGCATGTCTCGAATGCGCTCGGCACGATCAACCCCGTGGCGAAGCTGATCGAGCTCGCGCATCGGCGCGGGGTGCCCGTTCTGATTGACGGTGCCCAGGCCGTTGCGCACCTACCCATCGATGTGCAGGCGCTCGATTGCGATTTCTACGCGTTCTCGGGACACAAGATTTACGGTCCCACCGGCATTGGCGTGCTATACGCGAAGGCACGTCATCTGGAGGCGATGCCACCGTGGCAGGGCGGCGGCGACATGATTCGCTCGGTCACGTTCGAGAAAACCGAATACAACGCGATTCCGTGGAAATTCGAAGCGGGCACGCCGAATATTGCCGGCGCGATCGGACTCGCGGCGGCGCTCGATTATGTCGATGCAATCGGTATCGACGCCATCGGCGAGCACGAAGCGTCGCTGCTTGCCTATGCCACCGAAGCCGTGCGGACCCTGCCGCATGTGCGCATTATCGGCACGGCGCGTGAAAAGGCTGGGGTGCTGTCGTTCGTTCGCGACGATATTCACGCGCACGACATCGGCACCATCCTCGATCATGAGGGCGTTGCCGTGCGAGCCGGACACCATTGCGCGATGCCCGTCATGCAGCGTTTCGGTGTGCCTGCCACGGTGCGGGCATCTTTCGCGCTCTACAACACGCGAGCCGACATCGACGCATTGCTGCATGGATTGTCGAGAGTTCAGGAGGTGTTCGGACGATGAGCGATTTGCGCGACCTTTACCAGGAAGTCATCTTCGACCACTACCGGCACCCGCGCAACCGCGGCGCGTTGCAGCACGCCAATCACAGGGCCGAGGGGTACAACCCGTTGTGCGGCGATCGCATTTCGCTCGACCTTCTGGTCGAGGATGGCATCGTGAAGGACGTGCGCTTCGACGGCGCGGGTTGTGCCATCGCGACGGCATCGGCATCGTTGATGACGGAGGCGCTGATCGGCAAAACCGAGGCGCAGGCCCAGGCGCTTTTCGAACGATTTCACGCGATGGTGACCGCGCAACACGATCCATCGGCCGACGATAGCAACGCGCTGGGCAAGCTGGCGACGCTCGCCGGCGTGCGTGAATTCCCTGCGCGAATCAAATGCGCGACGCTCGCGTGGCATACGTTGCGGGCGGCGCTGAGCGATGCGCACGAAACGGTGACGACGGAATGAGGACGTGACGATGACTGCGATGGATTGGCTCAAACGAAGCGACAAAATCGACCAGTCGGGCGAGGGCGATCTCAGAGCCCGCGTCATCGAGGCGTTGCAAACCGTCTACGATCCCGAGATTCCCGTCAACATCTACGATCTCGGTCTCGTCTATGGGCTCGATATCGACGCGGTGGCGGGGCGGGTCGCGATTCGCATGACCTTGACGGCGCCCGGTTGTCCCGTTGCTCAGACGTTTCCCGCGGTCGTCGAGGATGCAGTGCTCTCCGTAGCCGGCGTGAACGACGCGACGGTCGAGCTCGTCTGGGACCCGCCGTGGGGTAAGGAACGGATGTCGGAAGCGGCCCGGCTGCAACTGGGGATGCTCTGATGTCCGGCTGGGTCGATGTGGCGCCGCTCGACGAATTGCCGCCGGGCGCGTCGAAAACGATCGATGTGGACGGCGTGCCGATCGCCGTCTTCAATGTCGACGGCAACTGCTACGCCATCGAAGACAGGTGTACCCACGATGGAGGCGTGTTGACCGGTGGGCAGGTTGAGGGCGATGTTGTCATCTGTCCTCGCCATGGCGCGCGCTTTTGTATGCGCACGGGCAAAGCGATGAGCCCGCCGGCCTACGAAGACGTGTCCACATTCGAGGTGCGCATCGCTTCCGGCATCGTGCAGGTACGCGATTCGCGCTGGGACGACGAGGTCGTATAGCGCGCTTTCGCCTCGCCAGGGCGGTGCTGGGGGCTACTGGACGAATCGTCCACATTGCAGGATGATGCCGAAAGGCCATAGACCCGGAGGGGCGCCCATGAGCACTTACGATACGACGCTGAGAGTACGCGATATCGTGGCGATGGATACCATGCTATTCGGGTTCGAGCGTCCTGACGGGTTTCAGTTCAAGGCTGGGCAGGCAATGGATCTCGTGCTCGTGGAAAGCGAGATCGAAGCGGCACGCGGCGCGCGACATACTTTTTCTATCGTGAGCGCGCCGTTCGAAGACGGGCTCGCGATTGCCACACGCATGCGGGACAGTCCGTTCAAGCAGGCATTGAAGCGGTTACCGGTGGGCGCGAAGGTACGGCTCGATGGGCCTTTCGGTTCGCTCGTCCAAAAAGATGCAAAACGCGCGGCAATGCTGATCGCGGGTGGCATCGGCATCACGCCTTTCATGAGCATGCTTCGTCAGGCGGCGCATGACCAATCGCCTCAATTTCTCTTGCTCGTCTATTGCAACCGCCGCCCCGAGGATGCCCCGTTCATTTCCGAGCTGACGCAGCTCGAGCGTGCGAATTCGAACTTCCGTCTCATGGCGACGATGACGCAGCCGGGCAAATCGAATATCCATTGGAACGGCCACATCGGCCGCATCGACGAGGCGTTGCTGCGCGACGCGATGAGCCATGTCAACGAGCCGGTGTATTACGTGGCCGGGCCGCCGGCCATGGTAAGCGATGTCTATCAGACGTTGAGCGACATCGGTATTGCCGACGACGCGATCCATAGCGAGGAGTTCTACGGCTACTGACCGGTTGCCGGCGGCCTTGTCTTGCGTCTCAGCTCGCCACCCCGAGCCGATACTTCGTCACCTGACGATAGGGCTTGTCGGGCCGCACGATGAGGTGATCGCGTTCGAGCCGGTTGATCTCGTTCGGAAAGGCGCCGGCCTCGAGGCAAAATCCGGCGTGCTTCGCGTAGCGGCTGCCGTTGCGGCCCGGCTCGTCGCTAAGGAAATTACCGGTATAGAACTGCAAGCCGCGCTGATCGGTCGAGACCGTCAGCTCGCGGCCACTCGTCGGATCATAAACGCGCGCTACCTCGCGCACGGGGCGCCCTTCCAGCGCCACGCCCGGCAGCACATAGCAGTGATCGAAGCCGCCCGCAAGCGAGAGCTGCGCGTGCGGCCAGTCGAGCCGCGCGCCGATCGGAGCACTTTGTCGAAAGTCGAACGCATTGCCCGCAACGAGCGATTCGCGGCATGGAATGAGCGCCTCGTCGACTTCGAAAAAACGGTCGGCCTCGATCGATACCACATGCCCGCGAATATCGGTGCCCGGTTCGGCCGTCAGATTGAAGTAGGCATGGTTCGTCAGATTGATAGGCGTCGGTGCATCGGTGCGGGCTTCGTAATCGATCGTCAGCTCGCCTTCGTCATCGAGCGAATAGCGCACCGCTACTTTGACGTTCCCTGGAAAACCCGCGTCGCCTTCCTCTGATTCGAGCCGCATGACGAGCCCGCCATCGTCTTCCTCGACGTCCCACAGCGCACGGTGAAAACCCGAGTTTCCGCCGTGCAGCAGGTTCGGGCCTTCGTTGCGATCGAGCGTGTACTCCACGCCGTCGAGCACGAAGCGCGCGCCGGCGATGCGGTTGGCCCACCGCCCGATGATGCCGCCCATGTAGGCCTTCGATGCAAGGTATTCGGCGGGCGTGTCGTGCCCGAGCAGAACATCGCCAAGGCGTCCCGCGCGATCGGGGGCGTGCCAGGATACGAGCGTGGCGCCGAGATCGCTGATGGCGACCCTCATGCCCAGCGCGTTACGCAGTGTGAACAGGCGAACGCGTTGAGAGCCGGGCAGCAGACCCCACGGTTCGGAACCCGATAGTGCGGTGTTGATCATGACGTATCGTGAAATGAAGAGAAAACGATAAATACGACGCGGACTCAGCCCGTCGTGGGCGCGCTTGCGCGTTCCTGAAATTCTCGCGGCGTGCAACCGAGTTCGCGGCGAAAAACGGCGTGCATGTACTGAAGCGAGGTAAATCCGCAGCGGATGGCCACCTCGGCGGTCGCCATGTCGCGTCGGGCCAGCAATGCTTTTGCGGCATCGAGTTTTTGCCGCAGGATTTCCTGGTGAATCGTGCAACTGAGCTCGCGGCGAAAATGCTCTTCGAGCGACGAACGCGAGACGCCCACATAATCCGCCACCTGCTCCGTGCGAATGCCCTGGCAGGCGTATTGCCGGATGAAATGGCGAGCCCGCGCGACATAGGGGCTTGCGACGGGGCGATGCTTCGTCGATTCGAGCACATTGATGCCGACGGGCGGCACGAGGATGCGGCGCGCGCCGAAGCGCGCCCCGTGCAGCATTTGATGCAGCAGATGCGCGGCCGTGCGGCCCATTTCCTCCGTGCCTTGAATGACCGACGACAGCGGAATGCGTGTGAGCGTGCGCGCGAGGGGGTCGTTGTCGATGCCGATGATCGCGACGTCCTCGGGTACGGGAATACCCGACATCAGGCACGCTTGTAACAGGTGCCGCGCCCGCGCGTCGGTGACGGCAATGATGCCGACAGGCTTCGGCAGCGCATGCAGCCAACGAGTGAGCTGCTCGATCGCTTGATTCCAGGTGGGTGCGCTCGTGGAAAGGCCGCGATAGATCTCCTGTTCGATTTCCTCGGTCGCTCGGCCATCGGCGCGGCGCAGTTGCGCGAATGCGAGCTCGCGCTGGCGGGCCCAGCGGTGATTCGGCGTGGGGGGCAGGCTGTAGAGCGCGAAATGCTGCAAGCCCGCGCCAATCAGATGCGTATAGGCGAGCGAAACCAGCTTGATGTTGTCTGTCGCAATATATGGGACGTCTGACGGATAGTCCGAAGCGTCTTCATATGACGAGCCCACCGCCACGACGGGCAGCGGCGAGCCTTTGAGCGCCTCGCTGACGGCCGGATCGTCGAAATCCGCGATGATGCCGTCGCCGTCGAATCGCTCGATGCCCGTCAGGCGGCACCGGAAATCCTCTTCGAGAAAGACGTCCCAGCCGATGCGCGTGGACAGCAGATAGTTACCGACGCCGGTGATGATCTCGCGATCGTAGACCTTGTTCGCGTTGAAGAGCAGGGCGATGCGGTGCGCTTTGGGCGGCGCGGACGGCTTCGTCATCGTGGGTTTCTCGCGCGGCGGCGCGATATCGGCCGTGTTGGCTGCATGCTCGTCTCCGTCCATTTCCTGTCTCGTTTTCCCGCGATTTTAGGCGCGAAACCCGCCCCGCGTAAAACATGTGCCGCGCACCGGCAAGAAACGTTATGGCGGATGTGCAATTTCGTAATTGTCGCGGCCCCGCCCGCGCGGCAGTATGGCGTCACTTCGAGGGCGGGCATGCTGTGCACGCCGGCGCGTCGAAGCCCGCCCGACAGACGATTTGCCGCCATCCGAGCGCTTTTCGCTTTGCCGCGGCGTCAAGCCCAATATAAAAAAGGAGTGAGACATGCAATTCGCAAAGCGTCGTTCGTTCTTGGGTTCGCTGATATGCACCGCGATCGTCGCCGGTCTGTCGGCAGCCGCCCCGCTCGCGCATGCGAGCAAGGATCACCCTGAAATCGGTTTTTGCATCGACGATCTGCGCGTCGAGCGCTGGTCGCGCGATCGCGACTATTTCGTCGAAGCGGCCAAGAAGCTCGGCGCCACGGTCTCCGTGCAATCGGCCGATGCGAGCGAGGCACGTCAGAACGCCCAGATCGAAAATCTGATTTCGCGTGGCGTCGATGTGATCGTCATCGTGCCGTTCAATTCGAAGACGCTCGGCAACGTCGTTGCCGAAGCGAAAAAGGCTGGCATCAAGGTGATTTCGTATGACCGGCTGATCCTCGATGCGGATGTCGATGCCTATATCTCGTTCGATAACGAAAAGGTCGGCGAGCTGCAGGCGCAGGGCGTCTTCGACGCGCAGCCGAAGGGCAACTATTTCCTGCTCGGCGGCGCGCCGACCGACAACAACGCCAAAATGCTGCGCGAAGGGCAGCTGAAAGTGCTCAAGCCGGCGATCGACCGCGGCGATGTCAAGGTTGTCGGTCAGCAGTGGGTGCCCGAGTGGAGCGCATCGAACGCACTGCGTATCGTCGAAGACGCGTTGACGGCCAATGGCAACAAGATCGATGCGATCGTCGCCTCGAACGACGGCACGGCAGGCGGCGCAATTCAGGCGCTGGCGGCACAGCACCTCGCGGGCAAGGTGCCCGTTTCGGGCCAGGATGCCGATCTGGCCGCGGTCAAGCGCGTGATGGCGGGCACCCAAACGATGACGGTCTACAAGCCCATTCGCCAAATCGCGAGCGAGGCGGCAAAGCTTGCCGTGCAATTGGCGAAGGGCGAGAAACCGTCCTATAACGCCCAGTACGACAACGGCAAGAAGAAGGTCGACACGATCCTCTTGCAGCCGATCCTGCTGACGAAGAAAAACGTCGATGTCGTCGTCAAGGACGGCTTCTATACGCAAACGCAGCTTTCGAGCAAGTAAGGGAAGGCATTGCGCGCGGCACCGCTGCGGGGCTGCCGGTAAGCTCTCGCAGCGTGCCCACGCATCGACGTGGACGAATCGAATGACGCAACCTTTGCTGACGATGAAAGGCATCGTCAAGGCATTCTCGGGCGTGAAGGCGTTGGACGGCATCGACCTCAACGTTTCGCCCGGCGAGTGCCTCGGTCTGTGCGGCGAGAACGGCGCCGGCAAATCGACGTTGATGAAAGTGTTGTCGGGCGTCTACCCGCATGGCACGTGGGGGGGATCGATCTTCTGGGATGGCGCGGAGCTCAAGGCTTCGAGCGTGCGCGACACCGAGCGCGCCGGCATCGTCATCATTCATCAGGAACTGATGCTCGTGCCCGAGCTGTCGGTGGCCGAGAACATTTTTCTCGGCAACGAGCTGACGCTCCCCGGCGGGCGGATGAACTACGCGGCGATGTACCAGCGTGCGGACGAACTGCTGCGCGGGCTCGGTATCGTTGGCATCAACGTCGCGCAGCCTGTCATGAACTACGGCGGCGGGCATCAGCAACTGATCGAGATCGCCAAGGCGCTCAACAAAAAAGCGCGGCTCTTGATTCTCGACGAGCCATCTTCATCGCTGACCGCAACGGAAACGCAGATCCTGCTCGATATCGTGCGCGATCTGAAGCGGCGCGGCGTGGCCTGCGTCTACATTTCGCACAAGCTCGACGAAGTCGAGGCCGTGTGCGACACGGTGACCGTGATCCGCGATGGACGCCACGTGGCGACGCAGCCGATGCGCGGACTGACGACAGACCAGATCATCGCAATGATGGTCGGGCGGGAGATTACGAACCTCTTTCCTCGCGAGGCGCACGAGATCGGCGAGACGGTTTTCGAAGCGCGCAATGTCACGTGTCTCGATGTGACGAACCCGCGTCGCAAGCGCGTCGACGATGTATCGTTTTTCGTGCGACGCGGCGAGATTCTCGGTGTGGCCGGTCTCGTCGGGGCGGGGCGCACGGAACTGATGCAAGCGGTTTTCGGCGCCTATGCCGGTACGAGCACGGCCCATGTACTGCTCGAAGGCCGGCCGTTATCGATTCGAAGCCCCGCGGACGCGATTCGCGCGGGCATCGCCATGGTGCCCGAAGACCGTAAGCGGCACGGCATCGTGCCGCTGTTGGGCGTCGGCCACAACATCACCTTGTCGGTATTGCAGCGCTTCGCGAGACGCGGCGCGCTCGACGCCGCGGCGGAGCTCGATACGATCCGCACTGAAATGAAGCGCCTTTCCGTGCGTGCCGCGCATCCGATGCTGCCGATCGCCAATCTGTCGGGCGGCAATCAGCAAAAGGCGGTGCTCACGCGCATGCTGCTGACGCATCCGAAGGTGCTGATTCTCGACGAGCCGACGCGCGGCGTCGATGTCGGTGCGAAGTACGAAATCTACAAACTCATCTTCGAGCTCGCCAAGACGGGCATGGCGATCGTCGTCGTTTCGTCGGAGCTGCCCGAAGTGCTCGGTCTGAGCGACCGCGTGCTCGTGATCGGTGAAGGGGAACTGCGCGGCGATTTTGTCAATGACGGGCTCACGCAAGAGCAAATCCTGACGGCCGCGATTCAGCCTGCCGGCCGTCGGGCGCAAACGAACGAGGCCAATGCCGCATGACTCCCGAAACGATTTCCTCGCGCCCCGCGGGAACGACTGACGAACGTTCGCTGCCGGGCGCCGAGCGCGTCAGGCAACTGTTCGCGCGCTACAAGATTCTCGCGCTGCTGCTCGCGGTGGCCGTGATCTGGGTTTTCTTCGCCGTGCTGACGCATGGTGCGTTCGCCACGCCGCGCAATCTCTCCAACCTGCTCCGGCAGATGGCGGTGAGCGGCATGCTCGCATGTGGCATGGTGTTCATCATCATCGCCGGCGAAATCGATCTGTCGGTGGGCTCGCTGCTCGGTCTGCTGGGCGGCGTCGCGGCCATTCTCGACGCGAACCGGCACTGGCCGATCGGACTTACCGTACCTGCCGTGATGGTGCTGGGCATCCTGGCAGGGCTCGTCAACGGATGGCTTTCGACATATCGGCGCGTGCCGTCGTTCATCGTCGGACTGGGTGGCATGCTGGCCTATCGAGGCGTGCTGCTCGGTATCACCGGCGGTTCGACGATTGCACCCGTGTCCGATCCGTTCGTCTTCATCGGACAGGGTTATCTGCCGCGCGCGGCGGGTATCGCGCTTGCGGTGATTCTGTTCGCACTCCTCACGTTGTTGACCGTGCGCCAGCGCGCGAGCCGCCGCCGCTACGGGCTGGCTGTGTTGCCGTTTTGGCAGGACGTGGCCAAGGTCGTGGGCGCCGGCGCCATTCTCGCGGTGTTCGTCGCCGTGCTCGATAGCTACGGTGGCATTCCGTTGCCTGTGCTGCTCGTGCTGATATTGCTCGGCGTATTTACCTGGATCGCCACGCAGACGGTGTTCGGACGCCGCATCTATTCGGTGGGCTCGAATCTCGAAGCGACGCGCCTGTCCGGCGTCGACACGAATCGCGTGAAGCTCGCCGTGTTTGCGCTGATGGGGCTCATGTGCGCGTTCGCGGGCATCGTCAACACCGCGCGGCTCGCGGCCGGCTCGCCGTCCGCCCGCACGCTGGGGGAACTCGACCCGATCGCGGCCTACTTCATCGGCGGCACCTCGATGCGCGGCGGCTCGGGCACCGTCTATGGCGCGCTGATCGGCGCGCTCGTCATGGCGAGTCTTGACAACGGCATGTCGATGCTCGATGTCGATGCTTACTGGCAGATGATCGTGAAGGGCGGCATTCTGGTACTGGCTGTCTGGATCGATGTCGTCTCCGGATCGAACCGGCGATAACGCCAGGCTCCCCTCAGCTTCAGATTCGCAACCATTGGAATTAGCATGTCGTACGCAATTTATCCGAGTCTCACCGGCAAGGCCGTCGTCGTGACGGGGGGCGGCAGCGGCATCGGCGCCGCGATCGTGGAAGCATTTGCACGCCAAGGGGCGCGCGTGTCGTTCATCGACGTGGCCGAGGCGGATTCACGCGCGCTCGAGGCCCGTCTGGCCGAATGCGTTCATGCGCCGCGTTTTTATCGCTGCGATCTGCGCAATCTCGATGCGTTGGCGGCGGTTTTCGCCGATATCGAAGCGACGTCGGAGACTATCGATGTGCTGATCAACAACGCCGCGAACGATGACCGGCATTGTGTCGACGAAGTCACACCTTCGTACTGGGACGAGCGCATCGCCGTGAACCTGCGCCACCAGTTTTTCTGCGCCCAGCATGCCGCGGCTGCGATGAAACGCGCGGGGCGAGGTGTTATTCTCAATTTCGGCTCGATCTCGTGGCATATGGCATTGCCCGATCTATCGATCTATATGACCGCGAAGGCGGGTATCGAGGGCATGACACGGGGCCTCGCCCGCGATCTGGGCGGCTTCGGCATTCGCGTCAATGCGATCGTGCCGGGCGCGGTGCGAACGCCACGCCAGATGAAACTGTGGCAATCGGCCGATAGCGAAGCGAAGCTTGTCGCCGGTCAGTGTCTGCCGCAGCGCATCGAGCCTGAACATGTGGCGCGCATGGCGCTGTTCCTGGCGTCGGACGATGGCGAGCGATGCTCGGGACGCGAGTATTTCGTCGACGCCGGCTGGTACGGCACCTGAACGCCAACTTTCTCTTCTCATGAAACACGACAACTGACATGTCTTCCTCTCCGATGCGCAAACTGCGCAGCCAGAAGTGGTTCGACGATCCGGCCAACGCTGACATGACGGCGCTCTATGTCGAGCGTTTCATGAACTACGGTCTGACGCGCGAGGAGCTGCAATCGGGCCGCCCGATCATCGGTATCGCGCAAACGGGCAGCGATCTCGCGCCGTGCAACCGGCATCATCTCGAACTCGCGCAACGGACGAAGGCCGGCATTCGCGACGCGGGCGGCATTCCGATGGAGTTTCCGGTCCATCCGCTCGCCGAGCAGTCGCGCCGGCCGACCGCCGCGCTCGATCGCAATCTGGCCTATCTGGGGCTCGTCGAGGTCCTGCACGGTTTTCCGCTCGACGGCGTGGTGCTGACGACGGGGTGCGACAAAACCACTCCGGCTTGCCTGATGGCGGTGGCCACCGTCGATATGCCGGCTATCGTGCTATCGGGCGGTCCGATGCTCGACGGCTGGTTCAACGGGCAGCGTGTCGGTTCGGGAACCGTCATCTGGCACGCGCGCAACCTGCTGGCCGCGGGCGAGATCGACTACGAAGGGTTCATGGAACTCACCGTCGCGGCTTCGCCCTCGATCGGGCATTGCAACACGATGGGAACGGCGCTTTCGATGAACGCCCTGGCCGAGGCGCTCGGCATGTCGCTGCCCGGGTGCGCGTCGATTCCGGCCGCCTATCGCGAGCGCGGTCAAATGGCGTATGCAACAGGCAAGCGTGCGGTCGATCTCGTGCGCGAAGACATGCGGCCGTCGAAAATCATGACGCGTGAAGCGTTCGAGAATGCGATTGTCGTGGCCTCGGCATTGGGCGCGTCGACCAATTGCCCGCCTCATTTGATTGCGATCGCTCGGCACATGGGCATCGAACTGGACTTGACGGACTGGCAACGGCTCGGCGAGGACGTGCCGCTCATCGTCAACTGCATGCCGGCCGGCGAGTATCTCGGCGAGGGCTTTCATCGCGCGGGCGGCGTGCCCGCGGCGCTCAGACAATTGCATGCGGCGCGGCGGCTGCATGGCGCGTGCGCGACGGTATCGGGCCGCTCGATCGCCGAGATTGCGCAAGCCGCTCCCGACGCGGACGGCGACGTCATTCGGCCATGCAATGCGCCGCTCAAGCATCGCGCGGGCTTCATCGTGCTCGGCGGCAACTTTTTCGACAGCGCGATCATGAAGATGTCCGTCGTCGGCGATGCGTTTCGCCAGACGTATCTCAGCGAACCGGGCTCGGAAAACTGCTTCGAGGCGCGTGCGATCGTCTTCGACGGCCCCGAGGATTATCACGCGCGCATCAACGATCCATCGCTCGATGTCGACGAGCACTGCATCCTCGTCATTCGCGGCTGCGGCACAGTGGGCTATCCGGGCAGTGCCGAAGTCGTGAACATGGCGCCGCCCGCAGCGCTCATCAAGCAGGGCATCGATTCGCTGCCCTGCATGGGCGATGGGCGGCAAAGCGGCACATCGGCGAGCCCGTCGATTCTCAACATGTCGCCGGAGTCGGCGGTGGGAGGGGGGCTTGCTCTATTGCGCACAGACGATCGGATTCGCGTGGATCTGAACGCACGCAGGGTCGACCTGCTCGTCGACGAAACGGAGCTGGCGCGACGCCGAGGCGAGACCGCGGCGAGTGTGCCGCCATCGCAAACGCCCTGGCAGGAGATCTATCGCCAATTCGTCGGACAGCTTTCGACAGGCGGCTGTCTGGAGCCCGCCACGCTTTATTTGAAGGTCATCGAAACGCGCGGCGATCCGCGGCACTCGCACTGACGCGCTTCGGCGCACTCCTGTGCGCTCGGCCTGCGCAATGGCACGCGGGGTGTGCATTTGGCGCACCCGCCCGCGTGTTTTGTAGCATGATTCAGGCGAGCGACGTCAGGAGCCCCTATCGTGGAAAAACCGCCTTCGATGCAGCCCGGCGATTCCACCGTCGCGGGCCGAAGCCCGGCGTTTATCGCGCGGATCGTCGTGCCGCTTGTCGTGCTCGCTTCCTTCGCAGTCCTCATTTTCATGCGCGCGGCGTCGGCATGGTCGCTCGGCGGCGGCTCGGTGCTCGGCTATCACCGCTCGCCCGACCGCGCGGGCCAGTACGTGATGCGCAATCTGACGTGGGATAACGCGGGCCAACTTCGTCGCGATAACGAATTCGACGGCACGATCGAAGGACACGTCTACGCGCAACCGCTTTATTGGCATCCGCCCGGTGCGCAGGTAGGACTGTTGATCGTCGCGACCGAATCGAATCTCGTCTATGCACTCGATGCGACGACAGGCCGTGTCGTCTGGAAGCGTGCGCTTGGGGCATCGGCCCGGCGTGGCGATCTGCCATGCGGCGATATCGATCCGCTTGGCGTGACGGGCACGCCGGTCATCGATCCCACGAAGGGCGCGCTTTACCTCGACGCGGTAGTGAAGGATGGCAAGCGTGTCAAACATCTCGTCTTCGGGCTCGCGCTGCGCGATGGATCGGTGCTGAAAGGATGGCCCGTCGACGTCGAGGCGGGTGTGAAGGCGCTCGGTACGCAATTCGATGCAACGGTGCAGAACCAGCGCGGCGCGCTCGTGCTCGCAGGTGGACGGCTGTTCGTTCCCTATGGCGGACACGAGGGGGACTGCGGCGCGTATCGGGGGCGGGTGGTCGGTTTTGCGCTCGACGCCCCGGCCGTCTCGGGCGAGTGGCACACGCGTGGCACGAGGGGCGGCATCTGGGCACCCGCAGGTATCGTGGCGGCCGAAGATCACCTGTTTGTGACCACCGGCAATACATCGGGCACGAAGTCATGGGCCGACGGCGAGGCTGTCGTTCGGCTCACGCCAGGGCTTGCGCGTTCCGCGGACAAGAGCGATTTTTTTGCCCCCGCTGACTGGCAGCAACTCGATAGCGACGATGCCGATCTTGGTGCTACCAGCGCGGTGCCGATCGACGTGCACGGGCGCCGCTTGATGTTGGCGCTCGGCAAGGACGGCAAGGCTTATCTGCTCGATCGCGACAAGCTTGGCGGTATTGGCGGTGCGCTTGACGTGAGCGCGGTATCGCGCGCGCCGATCCTCACAGCGCCGGCAACGTGGTCCGATGGCGATGCGGCCTTCGTCGCCTTCAGGAGTTCGGCTCAACTCGAATCGTGCAAGGGAGGCGGGTACGGCGCTGGCTTGGCCGTGCTGCGTATCGATGCGGCGGGCAAAGGTGGCGTCAAGCTGGTGTGGTGTCACGCTATGGAGGGCGGCGGTAACCCTATCACGACGACGAGCGACGGCCATTCGAATCGCATCGTGTGGATCGCCGGCGCGCAGGGCGACGATCGACTGCATGGTTTTCGAGCCGACAATGGGCAGCCTGTTTTTTCGAGCGAGCGCGAGGAGGACCGCATGCCGGGGTTGCGTCGTTTTTCGACGATCGTTGCCGCGAATGGGCGGCTTTATCTGGCGGGCGATGGCAAGGTGTACGCGTTCGCGCCGCCGCATTGAGCGCAATGTTTGACGTGCCGCGCGAAACGACGTATACTTTTCTTTCTCTGACGCGGGGTGGAGCAGTCTGGCAGCTCGTCGGGCTCATAACCCGAAGGTCGTAGGTTCAAATCCTACCCCCGCAACCAAGCATTCGAAGGCCTGACTTCTTAGCGGAATCAGGCCTTTATGCCTTTCTGGCGGTGCTAATTCTGTGTGCTACATTCATCCGAACAATGGCTCGAATGAATGCGCATGGCGTTCCGCAATCTCACGGCTTTTCCTGCACTGGCCTTCGAGGGCATCGACCAGCGCAGCGCGCCTTTTCACGTAATCGCACTACGTCAAACGCTCGATCTGACCGCTGACGGGCCGGTTTACGCCGACGCGCAGGCACCGCTTTGCGCGGAGGACGTGTATGTCGGTGAAACTGGCCGCAGTAGCGTGCGTCAGGAAAGCGACCTGTGCCACTTCAAGCCCAAATGCGATGTGATCGTCAACGGTACTGCGCATGCACCGGGGCACAAGCCCGCATCACGGTTTGCGGTGCGCCTGCGCATGTATCGGCCGGGTGGCCCCGTGCCGTTGCCACCGCCGCCGCAAGGTCTCAATCCCCTTATGTCTGCGGCACCGGAAGCCATGCGGGCGTGGCGGGAGACGTGCGCCCGATTGCGCGATGAGGAACGGCCAGGCGAGATGTTGATCGACAAGACGTTGATCGTGACCGGACCGAGGGCTTTTCGGTTGCGCGCGCCTCCCGCCCGCGCACTCGCGAAGGTTTGCACGTGGATGACGTTGGGGTTGTTCCGGCCTGGGCATTGGCGACTGACGGAGCCGCAACCCTGCCTCGATGTGCCGTTGACGCCGGAGCATGCATTCGGCGGCGAATGTCGCGTACTGAGCGGCGACCCTCATGCTGAACGGGTGCCAAAACGGCATCGTCTCGACCCCAATGATGCGACCGGCGAGCTGATCGCCAGCAGCGTCTTTGCCGCCAACCCGGTCGGCGTGGGATGGGTGCAAGACTGGTATCTGCGAGCGCTGCGCATCAAGACCGTGCCAGCGCCGCAAGTCGAACGGCCGGATACGTCCGTTGATCGTGAGCTGTTCCGGCGCATCGTCACGGGCAAGGCGCCCGCGATCGCGCGGCATGACGTGGCAGGTTTCGGTGTTCGTCCAAAGTCGCATCCTGAGCGATGCACGGCTGACAGGCATTCCGGACGAGGCGTTCGCGACCAGCGATCGATGGTTGCCTGGCGATTTCGACTTTGCCGTATGGAACGCGGCGCCGCCGGACCAGCAGATTGCTTTTCCCAGCGGCGGTGAAATCGTCGAACTCACCAACTTGTGCCCGCCCGATGCGCCAGGCGCGGTCATCGATGCAAAAGGCAATACCGTCTTGCGGTTTGGTTTGCGCCGCGATCTTCCGTTCGTGCTGGTCCGTTTCGAAGATGGTTCCATTGGCGAGCTGCCAGCCCATCTCGACACG
>CBJLAJ010000011.1:0-74841 GCA_966421005.1 uncultured Paraburkholderia sp. | reverse complement strand
GCGCCCCGAGCGAAGAGTCCCCGTTCAGGGGACTCTTCCGAAGAAGTCCTCTTGGGGGGGCGCGCCGCAGGCCTTAGCGATCACAAGCGAATGCGCTAGCCGAAGGCCGAACCCAAAAAGGAGCCGATCAACGGAGCGATCAGCACCATGACCACGCCCGCGATCATCATCGTCAGGCTTGCGATGACGCCTTCCTCGCTGCCGAGCTCGCGCGCTTTCGCCGTGCCGACCGCATGCGCCGCCGCGCCGAAAAGCGCGCCGCGGGCCAGCCGCGTACGCAACGGCAGCAGCACGAGGACGAACTCGCCGAGCAGCATGCCGCACACGCCCGTGGCGATCACGAACAGCGCCGTCAGTTGTCGGGGCGCGTGAATTTCGTCGGATACGGCGAGCGCGAACGGCGTCGATACCGAGCGCGTGAGCAAACTACGCGCAACGTCGGGAGCGAGATGCAGCAACTTGGCCAACGCAAACGAACCGCTCACCGCCACGACGATACCGACGCACACGCCGGCCGCGAGCGAAAGCCAGTGGCGCTTCATCAGCTCGCGATACTCGTAGATGGGCACCGCAAACGCGACGGTCGCCGGTCCGAGCAGCCACATGAGCCAGCGCGTGTCGGCGAAATAGACCGCGTAGGGGATATGCGCGATGATCACCAGCGCCGCGAGCAACGCGGGCACGACCACGAGCGGCGTCAGCCACGGACGCGTAAAGCGTGCATACAAGCGCTTACCCGCGGCGTAGAGCGCGATCGTCAGCGCGAAGCAGACGGCGGCGATGGCTCGCGGGCCGAACGCGGTCACCGGCGATGAGATGAGCGAGGGGAGCATCGATATTCCCAGAAGGTCAGGTCCGTCTCACCCGCGGGCGAGGCGCGCGCGGCGCAGCGCCAATCGGCGTTCGAGACGCGCGGCCTGATCGACCGTAAAGGCCACGGCAATCATCACAGTCAGCGTACCGGCCACTACAACCAACGCGAGCCGCCAGCCGTCGGACTTGAAAAGCCCCCCGTACTGCACCACCGCCACGGCCGCCGGAATGAAAAAGAGCAGCATGTTCGACAAGAGCCAGTCCGCGCCGGCCTTCACCCACTTGGGCGCGACGCCTCCGGTGAGCAGGAGGATGAGCAGTATCGCCAGACCGACCACGCTTCCGGGCACGGGCAGATTCAGGCGCCGCGCGGCAAAGTCGGCGACAAACCACAGCGCGGCCAGCAAGGCGCTTTGCGCGACGATTTGCATCAGGCACCCCATACGCTTCACGCTCATGGCACAACTCCCTATTGACTTCATGAAGCGATTGTAGTCACCTGCATTTCATAAATAAAATGACTTAAAATCATCCGTTCCATTCCAATTTGGAACTTATGCCGTCAGGGCAGCGGGGAGGGCAGACCCATGGAGTTACGCGCATTGCGCTATTTCGTCGAAGTGGTGCGGCAACGCAGCTTCACGCTCGCTGCCGAGCAGCTATTCGTGACACAACCCACTATCAGCAAGATGGTCAAGGCCCTCGAAGAAGAGGTCGGCGCACCGCTCCTGTTGCGTGAAGGGCGGCAAATGGTGCTCACGGATGAAGGCCGTATCGTTTTTCAGCGGGGCCAGGAGCTGTTGGCCGCGCACACGCGGCTACAGGCCGAGCTCGACGATATCGGCACACTGGGGCGAGGAGAACTCACCATCGGCATTCCGCCGATGGGCGGCTCACTGTTTACGCCGGCCATCGCCGAATTCAAGCGCCGCTATCCCAAAATCGAGCTGAAGCTTTTCGAGCAAGGCTCGCGGGGTATCGAAGCCGCGCTCGCGGCCGGTGAGCTCGAGCTTGGCGGCCTGCTACTGCCTGTCGATGCCGAGCTCTTCGATGTCCTTCCGATGTCGCGGCAGCTGCTGTGGCTCGTCGCGCGCACCGGCACGCGCTGGGACAACGCGGCCCAAGTCGAGCTCGCCGATCTTGCCGGCGAGCCATTCGTTTTTTATGGCGAGAGCCTCGCATTGAACGACGTGGTCACCCGCGCCTGCCGGCAATCGGGCTTTACGCCCACGATCGTCGCACGCAGCAGCCATTGGGATTTCATGGCCGCGCTCGTGCACGCGGGGCTCGGCATTGCGTTGTTACCGGCACCCTATTGCGGGCGCCTCGATCCGGCGCAGTTCACCTGCCGCCCGCTCGCCGAGCCCGAAATACCCTGGGAGATGGCAATCGGCTGGCGGCGCAACGGCTATCTCTCGCACGCCGCGCGCGCCTGGCTGGACGTGGCGCGCCAAACGCTGCCGGGCCAGCCCGGCGACGATTTCGTCTATGCCCGCTCGGACAGGCCCTCGGGAGGCACGGAGGTCTGGTGAGCCCTGCCGGTGAGCACGAGACCGCCGCATGGCGTCGATCCGGCGAGCCCTTCCTCTACTCGTTGGCAGTGGGCACAACCTATCATGCAAGTGCGCTGCACGGGCGCCAGCGGGTTGCGTCGCGGGCATTCAAACGTCCACCGGATGCTGGCGGCAAGACAGCATATGAGATTGGAGCCGCAGTTCGAACGGCACGAGCGGGAACGTGCGGCGGTCGCGACAACGGAGACACACCATGAAACGGCAGGCCACGCACGAAGTCACGAATCAAACGCCGCCGCTCGAGGGCTACAACCTCTTCGCGAGCGATCCGGCTCTCATAGCCGCTGTCGAACGCGAAGGTGCGCAATGGCATAGCGAGGCACTCGTGCGCGATGGCGCGCGCATCGGCACGCCCGAGGTCTTGGCGCTTGCTGAGCTCGCCAATCGCCACGTGCCTGAACTGTTCACGTACAGCCCGCGCGGCGAGCGCATCGACACGCTCGAATTTCATCCCAGTTGGCACCGCCTGCTCGAGCTGCTGCGCGCCGAAGGCCTCCATGCGCTGCCATTTTCCGAGCCACGCCCCGGCGCCATGGTGGCGCGATGCGCAGGCTACTTCCTGCATGCTCAGCTCGAATCGGGCTCGCTGTGCCCGCTGACCATGACGTTCGCCAGCATTCCGGTGCTGCGCCGCGAGCCGGCGCTCTTCGCCGGGCTGGCAGACAAGCTTTATTCGCGCGAGCACGATCCGCGCGACGTGCCACTCGCCGACAAACGCTCGATGATGATCGGCATGGGCATGACGGAGAAACAAGGCGGCTCGGACGTACGCGCCAATCGCACGCGGGCTTTCCCGCTCGATCGGGGCGGGCGCGGCGAAGCCTACCGGCTCGTGGGCCACAAGTGGTTTTTCTCAGTGCCGCAATCCGATGCACATCTCGTGCTTGCGCGTACCGATGACGGCGAAGGCATCTCGTGCTTTTACGTCCCGCGCTATACCGCCGATGGCGCGCGCAACGCGATTCAAGTACAGCGGCTCAAGGACAAGCTCGGCAACCGCTCGAACGCCAGCAGCGAGGTGGAATTCCTCGATGCGTTCGGCATCATGATCGGCGAGCCGGGCAGGGGTGTCCCAACGATCATCGAGATGGCCAACTACACGCGGCTCGACTGCGTGATCGGCAGTGCCGCGCTGATGCGCGCCGCACTCGTGCACGCCATCCATCATGCGCGCCATCGGATGGCGTTCGGCAAGCGGCTCGCCGAGCAGCCGCTGATGCGCAATGTTCTCGCCGACCTCGCGCTCGAATCCGAAGCCGCGACGCTACTCTTCATGCGGCTTGCTCGGGCGTTCGATGCGCACCTCGCCGCCGACGCTGGCGAGGCAACGGCCGAGAGCGATGCCGAGCGCGCCTGGCGACGCATCGTCACACCGGCGGCGAAATTCTGGATATGCAAGCGCGCGCTCGAATTCACCGGCGAGGCCATGGAAGTGCTCGGCGGCAATGGCTACGTCGAGGAGAGCCCCATGGCGCGCTTTTACCGCGAGGCCCCGGTCAATTCGATCTGGGAAGGGTCGGGCAATGTCATGTGTCTCGATGTGTTGCGCGCGCTGGAACGCGACCCGGTGGGTGCCCAGGCGCTCATCGTGCAATGGCGCCATCGTGCGGACGAACATGCCGAGCTCGGCAGCGCCCTTGCGGAACTCGAGGCCTTGCTGGGCGCGCCGCCCGAGGCGCGCGAAATCCTGGGACGCCGGCTCGCGCAGCACCTCGTACTCTGCGCACAAGCTGCTTTGATGCTCGAAGCAGCACCCGCGGCAAGTGCCGATGCGTTCATTGCGACACGGTTGGGGCAACGCGCCGGCCGTTGCGGCCGCGTCTACGGTACGCTGCCCGCGTCGTTCGATCACGCGGCCGTCATTGCTCGCGCATTCGAGCCCTGAACGAGACGTTGAATCGCACAGGGAGAGACAAGACCATGAAAAACGACTTGCCGGACGCCGCGGCGCTCCGGGACTTGCTGCACGCTCAGCGCGCGGCGTTTTTGCGCACACCGTACCCCGACTGGGCGCAGCGCGCCGCACATCTGTCATCGCTGCGCGCGATGCTGCTCGATCACCGCGAGGCACTGGCCGAGGCGATCGACGCGGATTTCGGCCAACGCGCAAAGGCCGAGGTCCTGCTCTCCGAGCTCTGGCTCGTCAAAAACGAGATCGATGCGGCACTGAGGCACGGCAAGCGCTGGATGCGCGCGCGCCACCGGGCAACGGGAATCTGGCTCAGACCGGCGCGCGCGAAAGTGATGCCCCAGCCGCTTGGCGTCGTCGGCATCGTCGCACCGTGGAACTATCCGCTTCTGCTGTCCATCGGTCCGCTCGTCTGCGCGCTTGCGGCCGGCAACCGCGCAATGATCAAACTGCCGGAACTCACGCCACGTACGTCCGTGCTGCTCGCACGATTGATCGCGCAGACGTTCGCGCGCGATCATGTCAGCGTCGTGACTGGCGACGCGGCCGTCGGTGCGTCGTTCTGCGCACTTGCATTCGATCGTCTGCTGTTCACCGGCTCGACGGCCGTGGGCCGCGAAGTCATGCGCGCAGCCGCCGGCAATCTGACACCGGTCACCCTGGAACTAGGCGGCAAATCGCCCGCAATCGTCGGCCCGCAGGCACGTTTTGACAAGGCGGTCGATAGCATCGTCGCGGGCAAGACACTGAACGCGGGCCAGACCTGCATCGCGCCCGACTACGTCCTCGTGCCGCGAGAACGCGTTGACGCGTTCATCGAGCGCGCCCGTGCGCAGGTGGGCAAACTGTATCCCGGCCTCAGCGGGAACCGCGATTACACGTCGATCGTGGCCGAGCGTCACTATGAGCGGCTCGTTCGGCTGGCCGACGAGGCCGCCCGCGCCGGCGCGCGACTTCATCCGCTGACCGATGCACCGAACGACGCCGCACGCCGCATTTTCGCGCCGTGCATCGTCACCGACGCGCCCGAGCATACCGCCGTCATGCGGGAAGAAATTTTCGGGCCGCTGCTGCCGCTCGTGCCCTACGACACGCTCGATGAGGCCATTGGCTACATCAATGCACGCGAACGACCGCTTGCACTGTATCTGTTCGACGAAGATCGCTCGAACATCGAACGCGTCTTGCGCAGTACCGTTTCCGGAGGGGTTGCCATCAACGAGACGCTACTGCAGATCGCCTGCGAGGGCCTGCCGTTCGGCGGCGTGGGGGCAAGCGGAATGGGCGCGTATCACGGTTATGAAGGATTCCTGACTTTCTCGAACCTGAAGCCCGTGTTCATGCAGGCGCGGCTGAACGCGCGATCGCTGTTGCTGCCACCGTATGGCCGGCGCTTTCAGGCCATCATCGCCATGATGTTGAGACTGTGATCGTCGAGCCTCAGTTGGGGCGCGGACGTTTGTCTTGCGTGCCGGCTAGATCTCACGATTGCGTGGAATCGTCACGCAGCTCAGACGGCGCGATCGTAGCCTCGTTCGAGAACGGGAGGCGAATCTGGCGATACGCTGCGCGATGCTCGACCACTTTATCGATAAAGTATTCGGATTTGATCTGTCCACCACTTATGCTCTGGCGCTGACGAACCTCGACTCTCAGGACGTCGCCGCTGGAAAACGAGACTTCGTTGTGCGCGATCTTGCGCAGAAAGTCTTCGTCCATGATCGCCGCATAGAACGACAAGTTGCCATCGGTGAATCGCCACTTGTTATCCTGGTTGAATTCGATTCTGACGATCTGCACCGTTGCAGTGAATGTCGCTTCGCCGAGTTGTTCGTCAGTTTCCGCAGGCACCACGAACCACGCCGCTTCGGCCTTTAAAATCGATTCGTGAATGTGGGAATCCGAGCCCGTGGCGAATGTATCGATTCCCTCCCTCGCGAGCGGCCGAGTAATGACGCCCTCCAGCGCTTCGCGCGTTTTTACATCCTGCAAGAGTGCGAGCACGGCCAACTCGATTTCGAGTGTTTCGCCATCGACGGTCAGAATCGCGGTCGATTCAGTTGTTCGGACCTTTTGAATGGGCCGCCCGCGTATCCATTTCAGCACCTGAATCAGCCCGTTTCGGCATGCCGACGCACCGCTGATCGCGTTCAGCCCGAGTAAGCCGAGCAGCGTACCGACCGCTTGAACTTCTTTGCTCGAGAAAAAATCAACGATGTGAGACGCGAGCGACTGGTAAAGCGCCAAATCGATGCCAAAGCTGCCGGTCTTGAACGAACCTTTGACATTGACAGCCACCTTGGCCGATTCACCGTTCAGCACACGATTGGCATGCTCGAGCAAATCTCCCATTGCGTGAAGCGCTGGGGCAAGCTCCCGCACCTCCATTTCACTGGAATCGAGAGCTGGGCCGTCGTAGGTAATGCGGAAGGTTTGGTGCTGCATGGGAATCGGCTCGTTGGTGTAGCGGCCATTCTAGCGAAACGGCCGGCGCCATCGCGCCCAAAGGCGAACGATCAGACCGGCCAAAGCGGCCCTTCCTGCATCGCCCCGATCTGCTCGCGCAATTCGAGCACACGCGCCTCCCAATAACGCTGCGTGTTGAACCACGGAAACGCGGCCGGAAATGCCGGATCGTCCCAACGACGCGCCAGCCACGCCGCGTAATGGATGAGCCGCAGCGTACGCAACGCCTCCACGAGATGAAGCTCGCGCGGCTCGAATTCGCAGAAATCCTCGTAGCCCGCAAGCAGATCGGTCAACGCCCGCGACGCGTCGGCCCGTTCGGCGGGCAACAGCAACCAAAGGTCCTGCACCGCCGGACCCATGCGGGAATCGTCGAAATCGACGAAATGCGGACCGGCATCCGTCCAGAGAACATTGCTCGCATGACAGTCGCCATGCAGCCGCAGATAGGTCACTTCGCCAGCCGCCTCGAACGCGTGCTCCACCGCTTCGAGCGCCATCGCAACCGCCGCGGCATAAGCATCGCGCAGCTCGGTCGGAATGAATCCGTGACTCAGCAGATAATCGCGCGGCTCGTAGCCGAACGACGCAATGTCGAGCGTCGGACGCGCGGCGTAGGGTATGCGCCGACCGCGCGCGTGAATCCGCCCGATGAAGCGCCCCATCCATTCCAGCGTGTCGCGCCTGTCGAGATCGGGCGCGCGGCCGCCGCGCCGCTCGAATACCGCGAAACGGAAACCGTCGAAGGTGTGCAGCGTACGGGAATCGACGACCCGTGCGGGCACGGCCGGAATCTCGTGCTCGACGAGTTCGGCGACGAAGGCATGTTCTTCGAGAATCGCCTCATCGGACCAGCGCTCGGGACGATAGAACTTCGCGATGACAGGCGGGCCATCTTCGACGCCGATCTGATAGACGCGGTTTTCATAGCTGTTGAGCGGCAGCAACCGCCCATCGGTACGCACGCCTGTGGCGGCCAGCACGCTGTCGAGCGCGTCGAGCACGCACTCGGGCGTGAGCCGCGTGAAAGGATGCGCGGACGACGAATCGTCCATGCCGGAAACATCGGAAAAGTGATCGTTCATGCCGGCATTGTGCCGCAACGGCATGCCCTTCGGCTCGCCTCTTGAAAAAGGCGTTGGATTTCAGACGACCGGCGCGCTCAGTGGACGAGTGCGCCAGCCGGACGGGCGACGAGTTCACCCGTATCGATGAGGTCTTCGAGGAAGAAAGGCTCCGTGTTCAGTTGCAGCGATGCGCCGGGCTCCCCGGCATACCAGACGACCATCGCCATATCGCCGAGTATGCGCATGACGATACCGCGCGCGCCCGTGGGCACGGCCATATGCACGGACCTGACGATCGAACCGACTTGCATGATGTTTCCCCCGTGTCAGTGGTGGGTAATGAAAATGCGCGAGAACAACGCGCCCGAGCCGGCAGACAACCGGATGGCGGGGCAAAACGCACATTCGATGACACCTTGGCACATGCACGCATTGTTGCCGGAACCGGCCGCAGTGCAAAGCAGAATGTAACGGGCTATCTGGCGTCATTTCCCACGATCACCCTTACAAATGACTGTCGAATCTTGCCCTGTCGGCGGCTCGTGCCGGGGGTACGATTGGTGCTGTAAGCCGGGTTCGGCTGTGCGCGGAATCGAAAACGCGCGCTTTGCGTCGCATGCGAGCGCGCGCCGATCGACCGCTCGGAACAAGGAGATCCTCGATGAACAGATTGCTGCCATACGCGATTGCCGTCATATGCGGCGGCGCGGTAGTGGCCACCCTCGGCGCTTGCGCGCACGGTCCCGACTACGTCAAGCCGACATCGACCACGGCCAAGGCGTCCGAGGCCGCGCCGGCCCGACCCGCATCGGGTGCCCAGCAGGCGCAGCCTTCCAACACGCCCGCGCCCGCGGCCGGCCGCTCGCCCGTATGACGAGGTACAGGATATAACCGCCATTGGCGGCGCCATCTCCTATACTCGATCAACGTGCCGCGCTTTCGCCGGCGCGACGATTACAACTTGCACCCGCAGTCGATGCTGCCGCGGGCTGCGAGGCAAGGAGGCGGGCATGGCGACGTTCACGGTCAGCGACTTCATTCTCATGATCCCGATGGCGCTCGCGGGCGCGCTGTTCCTCGGCGCGTTGCCCACCTCGTCGACGTTCGTCCACAACGTACTACGTGTGCTGGGCGCACTGCTCGGCGTCGTTTTCGCCGTGGTGCTCGTGGAAGGGTTGCCCGCGCTCGTATAGCGTCGGCCACGACCGCGGGCCGCGTGCCCTAGCGGATCGGCTGGTCGGTCGAGGGCTTTTCCCAGAGATTGATGCCGCCCTCCGTCGCATAGCGATCGATTTCCGCCAGCTCTTCGGCGGCAAACGCGAGCTTCGCGAGTGCGCCGACGTTCTCCCGCACCTGCTCGGCCCGGCTGGCGCCGATGAGCACCGAGGTGACACGCGCATCGCGCAGTGCCCAGGCCAGCGCCATTTGCGCGAGACTTTGGCCGCGGCGTTCGGCAATCGCGTTGAGCTTGCGCACGTGCTCGATGTTCTCGGCGCTCAGATGACTTTGCTGGAGTGAGCCGCCACCCGGTTTGTTCACGCGCGCATCGGCCGGGATACCGTTCAGATATTTGGAAGTCAGCAGCCCCTGCGCCAGCGGCGTAAAGGCGATGCAACCGGTTCCAATGTCTCCCAGCGTATCGAGCAGTTCGTGCTCGATCCAGCGGTTGAGCATGTTGTACGCGGGCTGGTGAATCAATAGCGGCACCTTGTACTCGCCGAGCAAACGCGCCATCTCGCGCGTTTTAGCGGCCGAATACGACGAAATGCCGATATAGAGCGCCTTGCCTTGCTGCACGGCGCTTGCCAATGCGCCCGCCGTTTCCTCGAGCGGCGTATCGGCGTCGAAGCGATGCGAATAGAAAATATCGACATAGTCGAGACCCATTCGGGCGAGGCTCTGGTCGAGGCTGGCGAGTACGTACTTGCGCGAGCCCCCGCCCTGGCCGTACGGTCCCGGCCACATGTCCCAGCCGGCCTTGGTCGAAATCAGCAGTTCATCGCGATAAGGACGGAAATCGTCCTTGAAGAGGCGCCCGAAATTCGTTTCGGCGGTGCCGTAGGGCGGACCGTAGTTGTTGGCCAGATCGAAGTGCGTGATGCCGAGATCGAATGCCGTGCGAAGGATGTCGCGTTGCGTCGATAGCGGTGTCGTATCGCCGAAGTTGTGCCATAGCCCGAGCGACAAGGCGGGCAATTTCAGGCCCGATTTGCCGCAGGTGCGGTACTGCATATCCGAATAGCGTTGCGAAGCAGCTTCATAGCCCATAAGAGGTCCTTTCGTGCCGGGTCGACAAATGAAATGCGGCGCTGCTGATGTTGCTTGCCGATTTCGCAGCAAAAATCGGTAGCCGGACAAGCCGACGGTGGACATCGACGGTGCAACTTTCATACACTGCGCCGTTAGTGTGTCAATGACGGAAACTTCTCCATGATCAAAGCGATCTCGATTGCGTTACTCGCGGGCGGCGTCGTGCTGCTCTATTTCGGCGGCCAATCGTTCCATTCGTTCGCCAACGACATGTCGCGCATGTTCACCGGCGCGCCGACGAATAAAACGATCTGGCTCATTGCGGGCGGCATCATCGCGACGCTCGCGGGTCTCATCGGATTGATCTCCTCGAGCCAGGGCCGCAGGGGCTGACTCGCAGGCCTTGCGGGCCTGACCTATAACACGACCTCCGGTTTCGACGCTGAACGCGTGCCCGGCAGCGGCACGTTGCTCGCCCCATGGTACGTGAAAACCAGTGAGAACTTGACTTCGTCGGTCTGGTTGCGCCCGGCTGAATGCAGCGTGTTGCAGTGAAAGAAGACGACGTCGCCCGTCTGCAACTTCGGAGAGATTGCCGTATCGATGATCGCCTTGTTTTCCGGCAAATCGGCACGGAAGAATTTCTCGGCGTCGAAACGCTCCGACGTGAAAGTCATGCTGTGCGAGCCCGGCACGAACCACAGTGAGCCGTTCTCGACGAACTCGGGACCGAGCGCGAGCCACGTCGAGACGAGATCGTCGCGCTCGAACGACCAGTAACGCGCATCGCGATGCCATCCGGTCAGGCTGCCATACGCCGGATGCTTCGTCATCATGCAGTTATGATGCGCGCGCGACAGATGCGGCGTCTCGCCGAAGTACAGCTCCATCCAGCCGCGGACCTCGGGCGAACTCGCCCACTCGCGCATCAGCGCGTCGCGCCCATACGCATCGAGCAGCCGTCGGACCGTGTGGCCGCCGGGCGCATGCTTCGAATCCGGCGCGCCGGGATAGCGCAAATCGGCCTCGTATTCGACCGGCTGCGTGGCTTCGCTCAGTTGTTGCGCCGCGCGAGCCTTGATCGCGGCGCAACGCTCGGGCGATACGAGACCCGGCACGACCACGAAACCGCGTTCCCGCAGCGCCTGCACCTGTTCTTTTTTCGAATGCTCTGACATGAAACGGTCCGTTCGCCCATGGCGGTTGGTCGGAAACGATTTATTTTAAAACGCGCGCCGCCAGCGTGCAGACGCACCGGTATTGTGCACGAATGCGCTCGGGTGGACCCCGACTTACGCGCGTCACGATTCGCGTGTAGGCTGCTCGCATGTCGATTGCAACACAACACCTGCTGCGCACACGCGTAGCCGCAGCGCTTCCCCCCGGTTTCGCCTCTCCATTTCGCGATGGCACGGTTGCTGCATCGCACGCAACGTCCCCCGTCGATCGCGACACCGTTTCTGTTTCGACCCCCATGCACAGACGAATCGCCATCCGCCTCAAGCACGCCGCGCTCAAAGCCGCACGTCCCGCGCGGCGCGGTATCGTTCGCGCGCTGCGCCATCATGCCGTGCGCGCCGGCCGGACGCACCGTCCTTTAGATAATCAGGCAAGCGCCGGCCTTTTGCGCTCCTGGTTGCGGGCCCTGGTTTCCGTGCTGCGCACGCGTCGCGCGGCGCGACGTTTCTCGTTGCGCGCGCTGCTGGTGAAACCAGCCGTACGCCGCGTGCAAGCGGCGCAGGCGCGCTTTGTACACCAGGCAAAGAATCGGCGACCGCGCAGGCTCGCGGCCAGCGCCGGGTGGTTCGCGTTCGCCGGGCGTTGAAGCGGGCCGGCAACCGAGGCAACCGAGAATCGAGCTGCGTCGAACGGGGATGCGCGTCCCGTCGCCTGATTCCCGCGGCGCCGCTGGCGTGCGTGCTGCGATAGCGGTTTAATGTCGATATGAATACGCCATCTCGGGGCAACCCCGATCCTCATCCGCACAAGGGCCCGTCGAAACGGATGCTCACGGCGCTGACGTTCCTCATCGGGTTCGCGACGCTCGGCCTCGGCATCGCCTGGCTCGTGTACAGCTGGATCGTCGACCGGGAAGTGCCTTACTTCGCCATTCCACTCGTTCTCACGGTGCCTGTCATCGTCGCTGTCGCGTTTCGTAATTGCTGGGACTAGCGCGGCCCGTCGCGCCGTCGACGATCTCGCGAATGCGCCGCTACGAGTCGCGCGTCGAAGGTGTCGATTTCGCGCGCACTCGTTCGTCGTCAAGTTGAACGGCACGTGGTCGTTCCAGCGATCACACGCTGCTATTCGACGAACGAGGCTCCGAATGTCATTGATACTCTACGCACACCCGTTTTCCTCCTACTCGCAAAAGGTGCTGATCGCGCTCTACGAGAACGGCACGCCCTTCGAGTGGCGGGAGATCACGCCCGAAAACCCCGAGGTGCTCGCCGAGTTCTCTGCGCTTTGGCCAATCAAGCGCTTTCCGCTGTTGGTCGACGGTACGCGGGTGGTGAGAGAGTCGACGATCATCATCGAATATCTCGGCCTCTACCACCCTGGGCCCGTGGCACTCTTGCCTGCCGATCCGCGCGCAGCGCTGGAGGCGCGCAGTATGGACCGCTTCTTCGACAATTACATTTCCACACCGCAGCAGAAAGTCGTCTTCGATGCGATGCGTCCCGAGGGTCTTCACGATGCCTATGGGGTGCAAGAAGCCAGGCAGATGCTGGAGACGGCCTATGCGTGGCTCGACAAAGTCATGGCCGAAAGAGAGTGGGCCGCCGGCGACAGCTTCAGTCTGGCCGATTGCGCGGCCGCCCCGTTTCTCTTTTACGCGGACTGGACGCACCGCATCGACCCATCGTTTTCGCACGTCGTTGCCTACCGCAAGCGATTGCTCGCCCGCCCCTCGTTTGCTCGCGCGGTCGACGAGGCGCGGCGCTATCGATCGTTCTTTCCGCTTGGCGCGCCCGATCGCGATTGAATTGCGATCTCCGCGATTTTTGCGGGAAAAGGCACGTGCGTTGCGGAAGATCGGCATACACCTATCGTTCGAGGAGTTCGATATGCCGATCATCGAATTGGACGCTTGCAGCGCCGCCGTGCCGGACCGTGCGCACACGGGAGGCGGCAGCGAAAACGGAGAGCCGATTCCACCGCCACAGCCACCTGAGACCCCCGAGGAAGAACGGGATCATCCGACGCAACCCGAGTTGCCCGATCCCGCCGAAGTGGGCGAAGACGGATGACGGTGCTGTTTTCCAGAGCTTGCCCTCTCTCGTAGTCGGGGCTACGACGGGTGCTGGCGGGTGCCGTATCGGCGGGCCGTGTTTCGCGCCGCAACGCCTATACTTGTTCGCTCCCCGCATCGGAAGGCGCCCGCATCATGCACCAAACCACGCTAGCTGTTTTCGCCGCCGTCGCATTTATCGGTATCGCCACGCCGGGCCCGACGACGCTGCTCGCGCTCACGAACGGCTCGCGCTATGGCCTTCGCCGCGCGGCCTATGGCTTCGCCGGGGCCGTTGCATCCGATTTCGTCCTGATCTCGGCCGTGGCGGTCGGGCTGGGGGCATTGCTCGCGGCCTCGACGTTCTGGTTTTCCGTCGTCAAATGGGTCGGCGCGGCGTACCTCGCCTATGTGGGTCTGCGCCTTCTCATGTCGAAGGGGTCGCTCGAGCTCGATGAGGCACAAGTACCCGGTGCCCGCCAGCGCAACCGGGCCATCTTCATGAAAAGCTTCCTGACAGCTGTGACGAATCCGAAGGGCTATCTGTTCTTTTCCGCCTTTTTGCCGCAATTCATCGCGCCTTCGGCACCGCTGGCGCCGCAGTATGCCGTGCTCGCTCTCGTCTTTGCCGGACTCGATTTGGCGATCATGTTTGGCTATGCGCTGCTGGGCGCGCGCGCCATCGCCGTGCTCAAGCGTTCCGGCGCGCGGTGGCTCGAACGCGCCTGCGGCGGGATGCTCATCGGTCTTGCGGGCTCGCTGGCGGTTTACCGCCGGCACACTGCGTAAAGCAAGAGCCGGAAGCGCTCGCCTCGATTCATGCTCGTAAAACCGAGCCCAATCCCCATAATGCTCGATTTTACGAACATTATGGGGATTGGCTTTGACGCGCATCTGATAACGCGCTACCGTGTTCGTTATATCGAGCATTAAGCGCGCAACGCGCGTTTTGACGAGCATGAAGGTCTCCCAAGCATCCATCCTCACACCCCAACTTCATGAGCAAAGCCGGCATCTCGGCGCCCTGTTGGCCCGCCTGCGCGTCGCACGAGGCGTCAAGCAGGCCGATGCAGCTCTGCGAGCCGGACTGTCGCGCAATACAGCCTACCGTATCGAGCATGGAGACCCGGGACTGGCCGTCGGCCAATTGCTGCGGTATCTGGATGCCATTGCGCCCGGCGCGTCACTAGCGGCGCTGTATGCGGAAAATGATCCCGCTTTGGCCGCAATGGCGGCGCGCGAACGCAAACTTCGGGTTCGAGAGATGAGCGCGTCCGAGCGCGACGAACTGAATTTCTAACTTGCGTTTCGCCCGCTTTTTGCCGACGTCCCCCAATGACAATCCGAGACCGCAAACTCATCGTCTTTGCCAATATCGACGCGCAATGGGCACCGTGCGGTCAACTCGCGTTGACCGAGGAAGGTTCAAACCTGGTCGCATCGAAGTTCGCTTACGGCCTGAATTATCTAAAGCGCAACGACGCGCTGGAGGTGGATCCGGTGAGCCTGAGCATTGCGGACAGGGCTGCAATTTCGGGCAAGTACTTGCTGCCGGTCAATGCCCTACGGTTTTTTGGCGGCCTGCGCGACGCCGCCCCTGATTCATGGGGACGACGCGTTATCGAGGCCAAGCTTAAGGTGCCGCCGAACAGCTTGGCCGAATCGCAATACCTCCTGCATGCCGGAAGCGAGCGTGTCGGAGCACTCGATATCCGGGGCGGCCACAACGATGTGCCGATAGCAGGCGCGAGCACTTGGCATAGCTTGAATCACTTGATGGAAGCCGCCGAGCGTATCGAAGCGGGTTTGCCCGTCCCCGCCCGACTCGAAGCCATTTTCGTGGAGGGTACCGCCCTGGGTGGCGCCCGCCCCAAGGCATCCGTTCGCGACGAGCAAGGGGTACTGTGGCTGGCCAAGTTTGGCAGCCGCAACGACAACTTCGATATTCCCGTCATCGAGTGCGCTGCGCTCCGAATGGCTCAGAAAGCCGGCCTCACCGTTCCCCCCGTGGAAACGGTCGAACTGGGCGATCGCCGCGTCATGCTCATCCGGCGATTTGATCGCTACTGGAAAGAGCCGGGCAGCGAAGGGCCAACGTATGCAGCCCGATTGACTGTCGGGTTTGGCGACGGGCGAGTGGAGCATCGATCGGCGTTTGTCAGTGGCCTCACACTCGTTGGCTGCGATGAGATGGAGTCACGCGACAAATCATATGCTGAACTGGCTGACGCTGTCAGAAGGTACTGCCATCCGAGCGCGATTCGCGAAGACAATGCGGAGTTGTTCAAGCGCATGGTCTACAACATCCTCGTGAGCAATGACGACGACCACCTGCGCAATCATGGATTCATATGGGACGACACGCTGCCGGGCTGGCGGTTAAGCCCGCTCTATGACGTGTTGCCGCGTCCCAGTCATGCCAGCGAGCGTTTTCTCCATCTAGGCATCGGCAAAAATGGGCGGCTTGCCACGCTGGACAACGCCCTCAGCTGGCATGAGCGATTCACGCTTTCTCGAGCTGCGGCAGCCCAATCGATCGCAGATGTCTGGCGCGTGACGCGAGAATGGCAGGTGTACTTCGAGGAATTCGGCGTCGACACCGCCGAGATGGATGCAATCGCACCTGCGTTTCGCCACATCGATGATGTCTCGACGCCAGAATTGCGCAGACAGTTACCGTGAGCATCCCTATCGAACCGGTCAACGCCCCTAGCGCTGCCCGCCCATCGAACAAACCCCGACCGAAGTCGGGGTTTTTCACATCGAGCTACCGCAAGTCGCCAGGCGTTACGCCACCGCCGCGACAGCCTCCGTGCCAGCCGCCTGGGCCAGCGCGAGCGCCTTGTCGGTGCTTTCCCACGTGAACTCGGGTTCCTCGCGACCGAAGTGGCCGTACGCCGCCGTCTTTTCGTAGATCGGGCGCAGCAAATCGAGCATTTGAATGATGCCCTTCGGACGCAGATCGAAATGCTCGCGCACGAGCTGCGTGATCGTCGCGTCCGACACGCGGCCCGTGCCGAACGTATTGACCATCACCGACGTCGGCTGCGCCACGCCAATCGCGTACGACACCTGGATCAGGCAGCGCGAGGCAAGCCCCGCCGCCACGATGTTCTTCGCGACATACCGGCCGGCATAAGCAGCCGAACGATCCACCTTCGACGGGTCCTTGCCCGAGAACGCACCGCCGCCATGCGGCGCCGCGCCGCCATAGGTATCGACGATGATCTTGCGGCCCGTGAGGCCGCAGTCGCCCTGCGGGCCGCCGATTACGAACCGGCCCGTCGGGTTCACGAGGAATTTGATATCGCCCTTGATGAGTTCCGCCGGCAGCGTCGGCTTGATGACTTCTTCGATCACCGATTCGCGCAGCACCGACAGATCGATATCGGGCGCATGCTGCGTCGAGAGGACGACGGTGTCGATCGAATGCGGCTTGCCGTCGACATAGCGCACGGTCACCTGCGATTTCGCATCGGGGCGCAGCCAGGGCAACCGGCCATCGCGACGCAGGCTAGCCTGACGCTCGACGAGACGGTGCGACAAATGGATCGGCAACGGCATCAGTTCGGGCGTTTCGTCGCACGCGTAGCCAAACATCAGGCCTTGATCGCCCGCGCCCTGATCGAGGTTGTCATCGTGCGCACGATCGACACCCTGCGCGATATCGGGGGATTGCTTGTCATACGCGACCAGCACCGCGCAGCCGCGATAGTCGATTCCGTAGTCCGTGTTGTCGTAGCCGATACGTTTGATCGTATCGCGCGCCACTTGGATGTAATCGACGTTGGCCGTCGTGGTGATTTCGCCAGCCAGCACGACGAGACCCGTGTTGCAAAGCGTTTCGGCAGCAACGCGGGAGTATTTGTCCTGGGTGAAAATGGCGTCGAGGATCGCGTCCGAAATTTGATCGGCGACCTTGTCGGGATGACCTTCGGAAACGGATTCGGACGTAAAGAGATAGTCGTTTGCCACGTTGCAGACTCCATGGTTACGGTTGTTGATTTCACGTAGCCAGCTCCGGGAGCCTGAAGCGGCGACGCTTTAGCGGATTTCCCTTACCGCGAGTGGGCCTTTTGATGCCTCTTCGCGGCTTCGCCCCGCAAGTTGTCTATTAACTCGGCGAAGTCCGTATTATAGCGACTTCTCGATCCTGTCACAGAGTGAACTGCCGTGTCTTGTGCCTTTTGTTTGCCGCATTGCGCGCCCATACCGGTCCCGTCGTTCATTTCAGGCATCGCGCCGTCCATCGCGCCGGCTCGACATACGTTTCGCCCGTTGTCGACCGGAGCGCGCGTATGCTGAAGAGCGCCGGCACGAAGCTCGCCATCGGCTTACTCAAGTTTCTCGCGATTCTGCCCTACGGTCTCGTCGCGCGCTTCGGCGACGGCCTCGGCTGGCTGCTCTATCAGATTCCCAGCCGGCGCCGCCGCATCGTTCACACCAATCTGTCGCTCTGCTTTCCGCAATGGAGCGATAACGAGCGCGAGCGGATCGCGCAACGCCATTTCCGCCACGCGATTCGCAGCTACGTCGAGCGCAGCGTTCAATGGTTCGGCTCGCAAAGCAAGCTCGAAAAGCTCGTGCAAGTCGACAGCGCCGTCGATCTGACCGACCCCGATCTGCCCCCCACGCTCTTTCTCGGCCTGCACTTCGTCGGGATCGAAGCGGGCTCGATCTTCCTCAACCATGCACTCGGGCGCCGTTGCGGCTCGCTCTATCAGCCGATGTCGAACCCCGAACTCGAGGCCGTCGCGAAAGCCGCGCGCGGACGCTTCGGCGCCGACATGGCAAGCCGCGCCGACAGCGCCCGCGTGGTACTGCGCTGGCTGCGCGATCGCAAACCTGTCATGCTCGGCGCCGACATGGATTACGGCCTGCGCAATTCGACCTTCGTGCCGTTTTTCGGGGTGCCGGCCTGCACGCTGACCGCCGTCGGCCGGTTCGCCAAGGTCGGCCATGCCCAGGTGGTGCCTTTCATCGGCGAAGTGTTGCCGAACTACAAGGGATACAGACTGAAGGTCTTCGAGCCGTGGCAGGACTACCCGAGCGGCGATGACGACGCCGATGCGCGTCGCATGAACGCGTTCCTCGAGGAGCAGATTCCGCTGATGCCCGAGCAATACTACTGGGTCCACAAACGCTTCAAGACACGTCCACCCGGCATGCCGAGTCTCTACTGACGCGGCGTTGCCCGATCCGCGCGGCGCGTCGCTTACAATAACGCCCATCATGAGACTTCAATTCACCAAGATGCAGGGCGCGGGCAACGACTTCGTCGTGCTCGACGGCTACAGCCGCCCGCTCTCGCTGACGAGCGAGCAGGTACGCGCGCTGGCCGACCGCCATTTCGGCGTCGGCGCCGATCAGCTCCTGCTCGTCGAGCGGCCCGACACGGCAGAGGCCGATTTCAAGTACCGCATCTTCAATTGCGACGGCGGCGAAGTCGAACACTGCGGCAACGGCGCGCGCTGCTTCGTCAAGTTCGTGCGCGACACAGGCCTCACGGATAAGCGCAGCGTGCGCGTGGAAGTCCATGGCGGGATCATCACACTGACGATGCAGGACAACGGCGAGGTGGTCGTCGACATGGGCCGCCCCGTGTTCGATCCGGCGCGCGTGCCGTTCGATACGAGCGGCCTCGCGGCGCGCGCCGAAGGTGCGGACGCACTGTGGCCTGTCGAGGCGGCCGGGCAATCGCTCGAAGTCTCCGTCGTCTCGATGGGCAATCCGCATGCGGTCACGATCGTCGATGACGTGGAGGCTTATCCCGTCGCCACCGTCGGGCCTGCGCTCGAGGCGCACACGCGCTTTGCGCAGCGCGTCAATGCCGGCTTCATGCAGATCGTGTCCCGCCACGAAATCGCGCTGCGCGTGTTCGAGCGCGGCGCAGGCGAAACCCTCGCCTGTGGCACGGGTGCATGCGCGGCGGTTGCCGCCGGCATTCGCCGCCGCCGGCTCGACTCCCCGGTCATCGTACGCACGCACGGTGGAGAGCTGACCATCGCATGGGACGGAGCGCATGACGAAACCTCGGCGCTCACGATGGCCGGCCCGGCCGTGACCGTCTTTCGCGGCGAGATCGAGCTGGCCGACCGATAACCCGCCCCGCCGCCCACGCGCTTACCATCCGCCAAACATCTACACCATGAACGATCGCGAAGTCGCCGAATATCTGCTCGCCAACCCCGAATTCTTCGTGCAACACGCCGAGCTGCTTGCGGCCGTGCGACTCGCGAATCCTCACGGCAAAGCCGCCGTGTCGCTGCAAGAGCGGCAAATGGAAATGTTGCGCGAAAAGAACAAGCTGCTCGAAAGGCGTCTCGCCGAACTGCTGCGCTATGGGCACGAGAACGACAGCATCGCCGCGAAGTTCAACCGCTGGACGGCGCGCGTCATTGCCGAACGCGATACCCACGCGCTGCCGCGTACCGTCACGCACGGCCTGACAGAAGTCTTCGACGTGCCGCATGCGGCCTTGCGCCTCTGGGACGTAGCCGATGCCTATGCGCAGGCCGAGTTCGCGCGTCAGGTCGGGGAAGAAGTCCGCATCTTCGCCAATAGCCTCGGCGCCCCTTACTGCGGCGCGAACACCGGCTTTGAAGCCGCGCAATGGCTTGGCGCCGGCGCGCAGGCAAGCGCCGCCACCGCGGCTGACGAGGCCGGCACCGCGGCGGGTTCGGGCGAAGGAGGCGGCATCCAGTCCGTCGTGCTGCTTGCGCTGCGCGATCCGCAGGCGGAAGAAAGCGCCCCCGCGTTCGGACTGCTCGTCATGGGCTCGCCCGATCCGCGCCGCTTTCACGAAGGCATGGCGACGGACTTCCTGATGCAGATCGGCACGCTCGCGAGCGCCGCGACGAGCCGCCTGCTTGCACGCTGAGCCGGCTGCCGGCCGCATCGAGACAATCCGCGCGAATGCCATGCAGCCGGCCGACACCGCACTGATCGCCGCGTATCTCGAGAGCCTCGCCCACGGGCGGCGCCTATCCGAGCACACGCTACGCAGCTATGCACATGAACTCGAGACGTTGACCGCGCTCGCCAATGGGCGCGCACTGGCGAGCCTCTCGGCGACAGATATCCGCTCGGCGGTTGCGCGCGCGCATAGCAGCGGGTTATCCGCGCGCTCGATCGCCCACCGGCTGTCGGCCTGGCGTGCGTTTTATCGATGGCTCGCCGAACGCATCGAATTGCCGGCCAACCCGGTCGCCGCGGTGCGCGCGCCCAAACAGCCGAAGCGCCTGCCCAAAGCGTTGTCCGTCGACGACGCCAATGCGCTGATGGAAGCCGGCACCGCCGAAAGTGCCGAAGAGCTGCGCGACCAGGCGATCCTCGAGCTTTTTTATTCGTCGGGATTGCGCTTGGCGGAACTCGTCGGGCTCGATGCGGTGTTCGCCGAAGGCGATGGATATCGCTCCGCGGGCTGGCTTAGCCTCGATACCGCTGAAGTCACGGTGCTCGGCAAAGGCAAGCGGCAACGCTCCGTACCGGTCGGCAAGAAAGCGATAGCGGCGCTCGAGGCATGGCTCGCCGTGCGTGGGCAGCTCGTCAGGCTCGATCCGCATCCGCTCTTTCTCTCTTCGCGTGGCGCGCGCATGTCGCCGAATGTCGTGCGCGAGCGCATCAAGCGCATGGCGTTGGCGGCAGGCATTCCGGCGAATGTCCATCCGCACGTTCTGCGCCACTCGTTTGCGACGCACCTGCTTCAATCGAGCGGCGACTTGCGGGCCGTGCAGGAGCTGCTCGGCCATGCAAGCGTGGCGGCGACGCAAATTTACACGTCGCTCGATTTTCAGCATCTCGCGCAGGTCTACGACACCGCTCATCCCCGCGCGAAAAAGCGCGATTAATTGCGATTCATGAATACAGTAACGCTGAAACCGTCGAAGGAAAAATCGCTGCTGCGCCGGCACCCGTGGGTGTACGCGAACGCAATCGAACGAATCGACGGCAAACCCGCCTCGGGCGCGACCGTCGTCGTGCGCGCGCACGATGGACGCTTTCTCGCGCGTGCCGCCTACAGCCCCCACTCGCAGATCCGTCTGCGCGCCTGGAGCTTCGACGAGGCCGAGCCCATCGATCATGCCTTCTTCAAACGCCGCGTGCAGCATGCGCTCGCCCATCGCCGGTCGTTCGTGCGCGACACCGGCGCCGTGAGGCTCGTCTTCGGCGAAGCGGACGGCCTGCCGGGGCTCGTTGTCGACTATTACGTTCCCGATGTCGCAACGGCGGCCGCCCAAGCGTCGATAGACTCCCGCGCAGCCACCCATACGCCGGCGAACCGCCTGCCGCTTTCCGGCGATGAAGCCGCGGCGCATGGACAGATCGTCTGCCAGTTCATGGCAGCGGGCGTGGAAGCATGGAAAGACGCGATCGTTGCGGCCCTCGTCGGTGCGACGGGCTGCCCGAACGTCTACGAGCGCTCGGACGTCTCGATCCGCGAAAAGGAAGGGCTCGCGCAAACGACGGGCGTGCTGGCCGGGGCCGCGCCGGACGATGAGCTCATCGTCAGCGAAAACGGTGTGCGTTATCGCGTCGATGTCCGCAACGGTCACAAGACCGGCTTTTATGTCGACCAGCGTGAAAACCGCGCGCTCGTGCAGGACTACGCGGCCGAGCGCGATGTGCTCAACTGCTTTTGCTACACGGGCGGGTTTTCGCTGGCGGCGTTGAAGGGCGGCGCACGGCGTGTGGTGTCGATCGATTCGTCGGGAGAAGCGCTCGCGCTCGCACGCGCGAACGTCCAGGCGAACGGCTTTGACGCCGAGCGCGCCGAATGGCTCGATGCCGACGCGTTTCGCACACTGCGACGCCTCGCGGACGAAGGCGAGCGCTTCGATCTGGTCGTGCTCGATCCGCCGAAGTTCGCGCCGGCCCGCGAGCACGTGGACCGGGCGGCGCGCGCCTACAAGGACATCAATCTGTCCGGATTCCGCTTACTGCGCCCGGGCGGGCTGCTTTTCACCTACTCGTGTTCGGGCGCGATCGATGCTGAGCTGTTTCAGAAGATCGTGGCCGGCGCCGCGTCGGATGCGCGCGTGGATGCGCGCATCCTCAAGCGGCTCGGCACGGGCCTCGATCACCCGTTGCTGGCGTCGTTTCCGGAGGGCGAATATCTGAAGGGGCTGCTGTTGCAAATTCCTTGAGCGCCCGCATTTTCCCGCGCGAGGGAGGCCCCGAGCGGAAGGACCCGCTTGACAGGTATGCTTCACTATTTCCGAGGCTATGGCGCCGGGCTGTACCGGCCCCGATTTCATCGAACAACAGGCGATTCACAATGATTCCAGTCACCATCCTGACGGGCTTTCTCGGCAGCGGCAAAACCACGCTGCTCAAGCGCATCCTGAGCGAAAAACACGGTATGAAGATCGCCGTGATCGAAAACGAGTTCGGCGAAGAGAACATCGACAACGAAATCCTCGTACAGAACGAAGCCGAGCAGATCGTGCAGATGAGCAATGGCTGTATCTGCTGCACGATTCGCGGCGACTTGGCGCGCGCGCTGGGCGATCTGGGCGAGCGCAAACGTTCGGGCGAGATTTCGTTCGACCGCGTCGTCATCGAGACTACGGGTCTCGCCAATCCCGGCCCGGTTGCCCAGACGTTCTTCATCGATACGCAGATCGCCGACGAATTCATGCTCGACGCGATCATCACGCTCGTCGATGCGAAGCACGCCAACGCCCAACTCGACGAACACGAGGTCGTGCAACGCCAGGTCGGCTTCGCCGATCGCCTCTTCATTACGAAGTCCGATCTCGTCGACGAAGCGACATTGGCCGACCTGCGCCACCGGCTCGTTCATATGAATCCGAAGGCGACGATCAAAACCGTCAATTTCGGAGATGCCGATATCAAGGAAATATTCGATCTGCGCGGCTTCAATCTGAACGCCAAACTCGAAATCGATCCGGATTTCCTGGCTGAAGACGACCACGATCACGCTCATCGCGATCATGGCCACGACGAGCACGATCATGCCCATTGCGATCACGACCACGGTCAATGCGAGCATGGCGAGCACGGACATGCGCATCACCATCATCACGCCCATCACGACGACAGGATCAAATCGTTCGTCTATCGCAACGACCGTCCTTTCGATCCGAACAAGCTCGAAGATTTTCTCGGCGGCGTGCTGCAAATCTACGGTGAGCGGCTCTTGCGCTACAAGGGCGTGCTCTATATGAAAGGAGTGGATCGCAAAGTCGTATTCCAGGGCGTCCATCAGATGATGGGCAGCGATCTGGCCGCCAAATGGCTGCCGGCCGAGAAGAAGACCAACAAGATGGTCTTCATCGGCATCGATCTGCCGCAGGATCTGATTACCGATGGTCTTGACGCCTGTTTGGCTTGAGCGTGTACGATGCCGCTCGTCGGCAGGTAACGGGAGTTCGCTTTTTATAATTTCACGCGTTATATTTTCGTGCTAATAGGGCCCCGCGGCAGGGTTTTCTCTGTTGCGGTGCCGAAGGGCGATTCAGTTACAATACGTGCCCGCTGGAGAATGACCAGGAATGCAGCGAAGCCCGCGCCCCATACGCGCGGGGCGCGGCGAACGGCGCCGGAAAACCTGATCCGGGCAACGCCGAACGAAAAAGACAAGGCGGACGGCCGGGCGCAACGCTGGGCGAAACCGTGCTTCATGCCGGTTTGGCCTCAGAGCGAAACGCCCGGATCGGGACACCTCATCGAAACGGGAGTGCATCCGAGGATCGGTTTCCAGAGGAGTTCGGCCCCGCATGGGCGCTGGCCGTCACGACTGCCAGACGAGCCGAGTGGCGCAATGTGCGCCGCTTGCGGGCAACACGAAAGTGCGGGCAATATGTATGGGTTTTGCCTCACATTGAAGAAGCACGCAGATGACGACGAAACGACTCTTGACCGAAGCCGAAATCCTGAAGATGAGCGACAAGGATTACATGAATGAAGATCAGCTCGCCTTCTTCAAGAACCGGCTCGAACAGCTGCAGGCAGAAATTCTGCGCAATGCCGGCCAAACTACCGAGAACCTGCGCGAAACGGTGATCGTGCCCGATCCGGCCGATCGCGCGACGATCGAAGAAGAGCATGCGCTCGAGCTGCGTACGCGCGATCGCGAGCGCAAGCTGCTGAAGAAGGTGCAGCAATCGCTCGCGCGCATCGACGCGGGCGATTATGGCTGGTGTGAGGAAACGGGCGAACCGATCGGTATTCCGCGGTTGCTTGCGCGCCCCACGGCCACGCTGTCGCTCGAGGCGCAGGAGCGCCGCGAATTGCGCCAAAAGCTTTTCGGCGACTGAGCTGCCGCACCCGCGCGGCGATGCAGGCCGCGCGTCTTGACGCTGCTTTTCAGGAGGCGCGCGGTATTCCGCGCGCTTTTTGTTTGTGGCTTCGATGCGCACTCTGGCCCCTTCAGCCGTGGCCGCCGCATGCGTGTTGCGCTCGGCCCTTGATAAACCCGCACTCGCCCTAAAATGAATCCGATGTGCGTCGCATGAGCGGCGGTCGGACGCCCGCCGCCGCTCGTCCACCACCCGATTCCTCCGTCCGGCGACCATGGCCGGCGGCGTTTTCGACGTTTTTCAAGGAACGAGAATGGAGCAATTTCACGGCACGACGATCGTTTCCGTGCGGCGCGGCAGCCAGGTCGCGCTAGGCGGGGACGGCCAGGTCACGCTTGGCAACATCGTCATGAAAGGCGGTGCGAGGAAGGTCCGGCGCATTTACAACGACAAAGTGCTCGTCGGCTTCGCCGGCGGCACGGCGGATGCATTTTCTCTGCTCGATCGCTTCGAAGCGAAGCTCGAAAAACACCAGGGAAACTTGACTCGCGCGGCCGTAGAGCTCGCCAAGGACTGGCGAACCGACCGCATGCTGCGCCGCCTCGAAGCCATGCTGATCACGGCCGACGCGCAGACGACGCTCGTGATCACCGGCAACGGAGATGTCCTCGATCCCGAGGGCGGCATTTGCGCAATCGGCTCGGGCGGCGCCTATGCGCAGGCCGCGGCCCGCGCGCTGGCCGAGAACACCGATCTGTCCCCGCGCGATATCGTCGAAAAATCGCTCTCCATCGCCGGCGACATGTGCATTTACACCAACCACAACCGCGTCATCGAGACGATCGAGTGAGGACACGATGAGCACCATGACACCGGCCGAGATCGTCTCGGAACTCGACAAGCACATCATCGGACAGCACAAGGCGAAAAAGGCAGTGGCTGTTGCACTGCGCAATCGCTGGCGCCGTCAGCAGGTTGCGGAGCCGTTGCGCCAGGAAATCACGCCAAAAAACATTCTGATGATCGGGCCGACGGGCGTCGGCAAGACCGAGATCGCGCGACGCCTCGCGAAGCTCGCAGATGCGCCCTTCATCAAGATCGAAGCTACGAAGTTCACCGAGGTGGGCTATGTCGGCCGGGACGTCGACAGCATCGTGCGAGATCTCATCGAAATTTCGCTGAAGCAGACACGCGAATTCGAGATGCGCAAGGTGCGTTCGAAGGCACAGGATCAAGCCGAGGATCGCATCCTCGACATTCTGCTGCCGAGCGCGCGCCCCGTAGGTTTCGGTTCGCACTCGAATGAGGCGGGCGAAGACAATGCAACGCGTCAGACCTTTCGCAAACGCCTGCGCGAGGGCCTGCTCGATGACAAGGAAATCGAGCTCGATGTCGAGCTGCCGCAAGTCGGCATGGACATCATGGGCCCGCCCGGCATGGAGGACATGACCGAGCAGATCCGCTCGATGTTCGCCAACCTTGGCGGCGGAAAGAAGACGCGACGCAAGCTGAAGGTCAAGGAAGCGCTGAAGGTGCTGACTGACGAAGAAGCATCGAAGATGCTCAACGAGGAGGAGGTCAAGGCGAAGGCAGTTCAGAACGTCGAGCAAAACGGCATCGTGTTTCTCGACGAGATCGACAAGATCGCATCGCGTAACAGCGAGGGCGGCGGTGGCGAAGTATCGCGCCAGGGTGTACAGCGCGACCTGCTTCCGCTGGTGGAAGGCACGACGATCAACACCCGTTATGGCATGGTGAAGACGGACCATATCCTTTTCATCGCAAGCGGGGCATTTCATCTTTCGAAGCCGAGCGATCTCATTCCTGAACTGCAGGGGCGTTTCCCGATTCGCGTCGAACTCGATTCGCTGTCGGTGGAGGATTTCGAATCGATTCTCGTGGCAACCGACGCCAGCCTCGTGAAGCAATACCAGGCACTGCTGGCAACGGAGGCAGTCGAGCTCGAATTTGGTGAAGACGGTATCCGGCGCATGGCGGAAATCGCGTACTCCGTGAACGAACGTACGGAGAACATCGGCGCGCGGCGGCTTTATACCGTCATCGAAAAGCTGCTCGAGGAAGTGTCTTTCTCCGCCGGGAATCACTCGGGCAAGAAGGTGCGCATCGATGCCGCGTACGTCGATAAGGCGCTCGGCGACGTCGCGCAAAGTGAGGATTTGTCGCGTTACGTGCTGTGAAATGAAGAGCGGGGCGGCTGTACCGGTCGCCCCGTCACACCATCCACGGATTCACGATTTCGACGCCCGTCGGTGCGAAGTCGGATACATTGCGCGTAACGACCGCCATCCCATGCACAAGCGCCGTCGCTGCAATAAGGGCATCGCGTTCCGATCGCCGATCCGGTACATGCAATCGAGCACATCGCTGCGCGACGGACATATCGATGGGCAAAACGCGGCTGGCAAACTCAGGCAACACATGGTGATCGAGCCAGTTTCTCAGCAGCGCGCCCTGGCTCGCGTCCTTCCGCTCAACCTGAAGAACCCCCGTCTCGAGTTCCATGACGGTGATGGCTGAAATAAACAACCAAGCTGCGTCAACGCTTGCCACCCACGCCGTTACATTGACATCCGCCTTGCCTGCTTTGACTTTCCGCAATTCCGAAACGACATTGGTGTCGAGCACGAACATCATTTGAAGTCCGCCGGTTTTGATTCGATCCGAGCTCGCGGCGGCTCGAATTCGATATCTTCGACTCCTGGCATAGAAAGAGCGTCAGCGATGTTGCGATGCCGCCCGATTAGCTTTTGATATTCCTCGAAACTCAAGAGCACATGGGCCGGTCGCCCCCGATCCGTAATGAATACGGGACCGTCTTTCGTCGCCTTCTTCGCGCGCGTCACGTCTTGATTAAGCTCACGGCTCGATAACGTGGTGATTGTCACGGAAGGTCTCCCGTCGGATCAACAGAATGTAGTGATGTTACTACAACGAGCGATCCTCCCGCAAGGCCGACCATCGGCGAGCGACGGGCCAGCCCACTGACCACTGGTTCGCGCCAAAAGCCAAACTGATGACACGTTACTTCGTCCGATTCGAAAAATCGAGACGCGCCCCGATTTTTTCGACGCCAATGATCGAGCCTCCCACCCGACGGTGGGGTCATGGACCCACTGTTCAACCACAAAGGAGGCAAGACAGTGAGAGTTTCGATCAATCGTGTCACCCAACGTACCGTCGTAGCGGCGCTCGCCGCCAGCGGTTCCCTCTTGTGCATCGCGCCCAGCGCCCATGCCATCCGCGCGCCACTGGCGCCCGAAGTCCGGCTTGCGGACGGCGTCGTCGAGGGCATCAAAATGCGCGGTCAACACAAGGATGTGCGCGTCTTTCGCGGCATTCCCTATGCCGCGCCGCCCGTCGGCGACTTCCGCTTTCGCGAGCCGCAACCCGTCGCCCGCTGGGCCGGCGTGCTGAAAGCTCGCCAGTTCGCGCCTCGCTGTATGCAGACCACGCCCGCCGGCGCCGTCAAGCCGGATTTCCGGTCGAAAGAAATGAGCGAGGACTGCCTCTACCTGAACGTGTGGACACCGGCGAGCAACGCGGAGGCCAAATTGCCCGTGCTCGTCTATTTCCACGGTGGCGGGTTCGTCTCGGGGGATGGCTCGGAGCCTCGCTATGATGGTGCGAATATGGCCTCGCGCGGGGTCATCGCGGTGACGGTCAACTACCGGCTGGGCGTATTCGGATTCCTCGCCTCATCCGATGCGGCAAAGGAATCGCCGAACGGTACAACCGGCAACTACGGCCTGCTGGATCAAGTCGCCGCGCTGCGCTGGGTACGAGACAACATCGCCCAGTTCGGCGGCGATCCGTCGCAAGTCACGATCGCCGGCAATGCGGCCGGATCGGTCGCGGTGAGCACTCACATGGTTTCGCCGCTCTCGCGCGGACTCTTCGCGAGGGCAATCGGCGAGAGCGGTGGCGCGTTCGCGCCGAATCGTGTCTGGACGCGCGAGCAGGCGGTCGAGGCCGCGGCACAGTTCTCGACGCGCGTCGGCGCGGCGTCGCTGCAGCAGCTGCGCTCGTTGCCGGCGCGCACGTTGCTCACGGCGTCCACACAGCTCAAGTTCGCGCCCGGCTCGCCCGTTTTCTGGCCGCATGTCGACGGCCACTTCCTTCCTGCCTCACCGGAGCAGACGTTCGCCAGCGGTGGCCAGGCGCAGGTGCCCCTCCTCGTGGGCTCCAACGCACAAGAACAGCCATTCACCGCCCTGCTTGGCAAAGCGGCCCCAACGCCGGAAAACTGGCGCGAGACGATTCAAACGGACTTCAAGGACCACGCTCAAGAAGTGCTCGCGCATTATCCCGGCAACGATACGGAGGAGGTCAAGCACGCGGCTGCCGCGCTGGCCGGAGATCTATTCATCAACCACAGCACATGGCGGTGGATGGACCACCATCGGCAAACCGGACAATCGCCCGTTTTCTACTACCGCTACACGCAGCCGCTGCCAGTGGAGCTGAAAGCATCGACGGAGGCAGTGCAGCCCGACCAACCCGCGCCCGGCGCGACGCACAACGCGCAAGTCGCCTACTCGCTCGGCAATCTGGACCACCTGCGACAGTACGCGTGGACAGCCGCGGACTACGACGTCTCGCGCATGTTCTCGCGCTACATCGAGCAGTTCGTGAAGACGGGCAATCCGAATGGGGCAACGTCAGGCGATGGGGCGGCGTCATCGGAAAACGGCGTGACAGCAACAGCCGCGGGCGCCGTTCCCAATTGGCCTGCCGTTCTTGCCGACAATCGGGGGATGTCACAGCTCGTCATCGGAGAAAACACCCATGCTTCGTGGGACCGTAGCGCACCGCGGCAAGGGTTGATCCAACGTCTCGTCGAAAGCGGGCAATTGAACGGTTTTGCCCTGCCCGTCGCTCAATAACCTGTGTTCGCCGGCCGTCGTCCGTTGACGGCCGGGAGGCATTGAGCGCCGGCGTGCCCGCGTCGGCACTCGATGCCTCCCATCCTGGAATTCCAGCCACTCGTGTTTTCAGATGACGCGTTCAATCGCGGCGATACTTGCGCGCATAGCGCTCTCTGACGAAGCGGCTGATATAAGTGCTCAGCCCTGAGCCCGCGCGCGCCAAGCGCCGCATTTCGGCCACATCGTCAGCGCCTGTGACTTGTACCGTGTACAGATAGATCCAGCCGTCCGTGAACTCCACCGCGATGCTTCCTCGGCCAATCTCATAGGACACAACGCCCGATCGGCCGCTCAGATTGCCGTAACGTTCCATGAGATTGACCGGCAGATCGTTCGCCGAAGTATTACTGCTTCACCGGCCGCTTCGCCAGCTTCCTTTGCAGCGTCCGCCGATGCATATTGAGCGCTCTCGCCGTGGCCGAAATATTGCCGCCATTCTCGGCCAGCGCGCGCTGGATGTGCTCCCATTCGAGCCGCGCCACGGAAAGCAGCGCGGGGCTTTCAAGTGCGGCCTCCGCTTGCTCAGCGCTCGCCTCTTCCTTCAGCGCGCTCAGGATCGTCTCGATGTTGGCCGGCTTCGCGAGGTAGTTGTCCGCACCGTCCTTCACCGCCTGCACGGCCGTCGCGATGCTCGCGTAACCGGTCAGCACCAGCATGCGCGCATCGGGCTGAAGGTCGCGCAGCGGCGCAACGAGGTTCAGGCCCGAATCGCCGCCGAGATGCAAATCGACCGTGATCAGCTCGAATTTATGCTCGTTGGCAAGCCGAATCGCCTCCTGGGCGCTGTGCGCCTGATGGACGTCGTAGCCACGGCGCGTCAGGCCGCGCGCAAGAATGCCTGAAAAGACCTCGTCGTCGTCGATGACGAGAAAAGAGGTGTCGCTCATCGTAGGGTCTCCCTGGAATCGGATGAAGAAGGTGCGGCAGGCACGCGCAGGATCGCGCGGGTGCCACGCGGCGTGCCATCGGCAAGCTCGACCGAGCCGCCCAGGCGCGCCGCCGCCGAAAAGGCGAGATAAAGCCCGACGCCTTGACCGCCTTGCGCGCTGTCCACCGGCGTCGCGCCTAGCTGCGAACGCAGCGCGGGCGCGATACCCGGCCCGCAATCGCGGACTTCGAATTCAATGACACCCGCCGATATCGTCGCCGCGAGCGTCACGCTGTCACGGCTCACACGCGCCGCGTTATCGAGCAGGATCGTCAGGATCTGCCCAACCGCCGTCGTATCCTCGACCTCGGCGTCCGCGCACGGTGAGCCGAGCCGCTCGAACTTCACGTGAGGATGGCGCAAGCGCCACTGCTCGGAAAAACCGCTCAACCATTGCTCGAGCTTTTCGCGATGCGACGATTCGGACGCGCGAGTGCGCAGCCGCGCCAGCGTCGAGGTGCACAGCGTCAGCTGTTGCTCGAGCAGATCGAGGTCCGGCGCGTACGGCGCGAGCCCCTTGTCGTTTGCTGCCGACGCGCGCAGCTCCTCGGTCAGCATGGCGATCGTCGACAGCGGCGTGCCCATCTCGTGCGCGACGGTAGCAGCCTGCACGCCGAGCGCCACGGCACGCTCGTCGCGCAAGAGCCGCTGCTGGGCCTCGCCGAGCGCGGCGTCGCGCTGGCGCAGCGCATTCGACATGCGCGCGACGAACCAGGCGATGAGTCCCACGCTCACCATGAAGTTGACCCACATGCCGGCGCGGTAGTAGTCGAACAGATTCGCCGGGTTGTCCATATTGAGCGGCACGGAATCGAAGCCGAGCGCGACATAGCAGCACATCGCGAAAATAGCGAGCCAGATCATGTGCCGCCACGGCAGCACGGCCGCGGCGATGGCAAGCGAGGGCAGATAAAGCGAGACGAATGGATTCGTCGTGCCGCCCGAGAGAAACAGCAACCCCGAGAGCGCGGCAAGGTCGACCCACAGCTGGCCAAGCAGCTCGAGATCGGTTTCCGGCCGGGCGCTTGCCACGCGCACCCAGGTCAGCGCGTTGAAAAGCACCTCGAGACCGATGATCGCGAGCATGGCCGGCAGCGGCAGATGGACGCCGAAAAACTGCTCGACGACGGCGATCGTCGCAAGCTGGCCGATGATGGCAAGCGAGCGCAGCCAGAAAAGATGGCCCAGGTTCACGCGGCCGGTGTTGGTGATACGGTGCATCGAAAGACTCAGTCGGGATACGGAGGTGCGGGAGGTCCGGGAGGCGAACGCGCCGCGCTTGCTTCGGCCAGACACCGCGGACATAGGCACGCCCGTCCGGATGCCAGCCGCTCGGCGGCCAGCGGCGCGAGCGCGGCGCACCAGCATTCGAACGGCTTCGCATCGCGGCCGCAATCGAACGCCGTACCGCATGCCGGACACCGGACCGGGCGCGCCGCCCCGCACTCGAGCGAATCTCGCTTCGAACGGCTCATGACGATTGCCGACAAAAGACAGAAATATGGACAACAAGTGCATCATGCCAGCGTTCCCGGCACGACGCATGCGTGCCCCTCGGGCAAGCCGCATGCGGCCGTGGGACCTGCGACCAAAAACCGCGGGGCGCATCCGCACTCCTGTACAATTCGGCCTGTTTTCGCCTCGCCCTCGTCCCACTCGTTTGAACCCCTGTTGCCTGCCGAGCTTGCCGCCATGTCCGAGCCCCTCGACCTCGCCCAGATCGCGCCTACGCTGAAAGCCGAAATACTGGCCGAGGCTCTTCCTTATATCCGTCAGTACCACGGCAAGACCGTCGTCATCAAATACGGCGGCAACGCGATGACGGAAGAGAGGTTAAAACAAGGATTCGCGCGCGACGTGATCTTGCTCAAACTTGTTGGCATCAATCCCGTGATCGTGCACGGCGGCGGCCCGCAGATCGATCAGGCGCTCAAGAAGATCGGCAAGCAAGGCACGTTCATCCAGGGCATGCGCGTCACCGACGAAGAGACGATGGAAGTCGTCGAATGGGTGCTCGGCGGCGAAGTTCAGCAGGATATCGTCACGCTCATCAATCACTTCGGCGGCCATGCCGTGGGCCTGACCGGCAAGGACGGCGGCCTCATCCATGCGCGCAAGCTGATGATGCCGGATCGGGACAACCCCGGACAGTATGTCGATATCGGCCAGGTGGGCGAGGTGGAGGCGATCAACCCTGCCGTCGTGAAGGCACTGCAGGACGACGCGTTCATCCCCGTCATTTCGCCGATCGGCTTCGGTGAAGACGGCCTGTCGTACAACATCAACGCGGACCTCGTGGCGGGCAAACTCGCCGTCGTGCTCAACGCCGAAAAGCTCGTCATGATGACGAACATTCCCGGCGTCATGGACAAAGCAGGCAACCTGCTTACCGACCTTTCGGCACGCGAGATCGATGCACTGTTCGCCGACGGCACGATCTCGGGCGGCATGCTGCCGAAGATCGCCTCGGCCCTCGACGCCGCAAAGAGCGGCGTGCGCTCCGTGCATATCATCGATGGCCGGATCGAACATTCGGTGCTGCTGGAAATCCTGACCGAACAGCCGTTCGGTACGATGATTCGCTCCCATTGAGCTCAAGGGGCAAGAAGCGCGGCACGGCTCTCGCCGGCCACGGCGCGCCGCGCCGCCGCTTAGCCTGAACGCCATGCCCATTCCCGTTCCCCGCCGGCGCCGTCCGCCTCATCGTGGCAGCGGCCCGGTCTGGCTCTTCGATCTCGACAACACGCTGCATCGCGCGTCGCACGCCATCTTTCCCGCCATCAACGAGGGGATGACGCGCTATATCATCGACGCGCTCGGCATCGGGCGCGCCGAAGCGGATCAATTGCGGATCGGCTACGTACGGCGCTACGGCGCGACACTGCTCGGCCTGGCGCGTCACCATCCGATCGATCCGCACGAGTTCCTGCGTGTCGCCCATGCGATGCCCGAGCTGCGCCAGATGCTGCACGCGGAGCGGGGGTTGGCGCGGCTGATCGCCGCCCTGCCGGGCCGCAAGATCGTGCTGACCAATGCGCCCGAGCGCTACGCACGCGCCGTGCTTGGCGAACTCGGCATCGAGCGCCTTTTCGAGCGGGTCGTCGCCATCGAACATATGCGCCGCAGGGGCCAGTGGCACGCGAAACCCGACCTCGCGATGCTGCGCCACGTATTGCGCGCCGCGCGGGTGCGGCTAGCCGAAGCCGTGCTGGTCGAGGACACGCGCTCCCATTTGAAGCGCTACCGGCGCCTCGGGATCGGCACCGTCTGGATCGTCGGGCACCTGATCGCGCCGGTGCGCGACGAACGCGGCACGCCCCGGATGCCGGGTACGGGACGCCCCCACTATGTCGATAGCCGCATTCGTTCGCTAAAATCGCTCCGACGAGTCATCTCGCGGAGCTCCCATGCGCTCGACTGAACCGCAAGCAGCGACCCTCGATGCCGAGGCCGAAGGTATAGCGACCGGCACGGGCGCCGGCAAGGCGCCGCGCATGAAACCGGGCGAGCGGCGCCTGCACATCCTGCGCACGCTCGCCGCAATGCTCGAAGCGCCGAAAGGCGAGAAAATCACGACAGCCGCGCTCGCCGCCCGACTCGGCGTCTCCGAAGCCGCGCTCTACCGGCAATTCGCGAGCAAGGCGCAGATGTTCGAGGCGCTGATCGAGTTCATCGAAAGCACGTTTTTCGGGCTCATCAACCAGATCGCGGCGAAGGAGCCGAACGGCGTGCTGCAGGCGCGCGCGATTGGCGTCATGTTGCTGAATTTCGCGGCAACGAACCCCGGTATGACGCGCGTGCTGACGGGCGAGGCGCTCGTCGGCGAGCACGAGCGCCTGAGCTCGCGCGTCACGCAGATGCTGGAACGCGTGGAGGCGTCGGTGAAGCAATGCCTGCGCATCGCGCTGATGGAGGCGAACCAGGGCGCACCTGGCGCAGCGGCCCCGCTGCCGCCCGAGTACGATCCCGCGCTGCGCGCCAGTCTGCTCGTCAGCTATGTGCTCGGCCGCTGGCACCGCTACGCGCGAAGCGGCTTTGCCCGGGCGCCGGCCGAGCATGCCGACGCCGAATTGCGGCTGATTCTCCAATAGCGCGTGCGCCGGATTTCCGCTATCCTTTGCCGTCTGCTTGCCGAACGCGGCCCTCGATAGGGGCGCCGCGCCGGGTAACTCGAGCTTCGAGTGCAAGCTGCGCGCCGATTTGTCGACTCGATTGCGGGCGCGCGAATCCCACGAAAGAGGGGTTCACTATAAATGCGGCTAAAGAGGTCGTCAGCCGCGCACGTCTTTTCCGCCGCGCATCGCCGACACCGTTTAGCCGCCCTGTCATGAGGCGGAATGAATGGAATCGATCGGTATCGTCACGCCACAACGGATGCAGTTCAATGAGCCGCTCGCGCTGCAAAACGGCAGCACGCTCGCGGGCTACGATCTCATGATCGAAACGTACGGCACGCTCAATGCCGCACGCTCGAACGCCGTACTCGTCTGCCATGCGCTCAATGCCTCGCATCATGTAGCCGGGGTCTACGCGGATCAACCGAAAAACGTCGGCTGGTGGGATAACCTCGTCGGCCCGGGCAAGCCGCTCGACACCGAGCGGTTCTTCGTCATCGGCGTGAACAACCTCGGTTCGTGCTTCGGCTCGACAGGGCCGATGAGCATCAATCCCGCGACCGGCCGCCCGTATGGCGCGAGCTTTCCAGTCGTCACCGTCGAGGACTGGGTCAATGCCCAGGCGCGCGTAGCCGATGCGTTCGGCATCGAGCGTTTCGCCGCGGTGATGGGTGGCAGCCTCGGCGGCATGCAGGCGCTTGCCTGGAGCACGATGTACCCGGAGCGGGTGGCCCACTGCATCGACATCGCCTCGACACCGAAGCTCTCGGCGCAGAACATCGCGTTCAACGAAGTGGCACGCTCGGCGATTCTCTCCGATCCGGATTTTCACGGCGGCGACTACTACGCGCACGGTGTCAAACCGAGGCGCGGCCTGCGTGTCGCGCGCATGATCGGCCATATCACCTACTTGTCCGACGACGACATGGCCACGAAATTCGGCCGTGCGCTGCGCCGTGAAAACCGTATAAACGGTGGAAACGGCGAGGGCGGCGCCACTGATGCCGCTGCCTACAATTTCAATTTCGACGTCGAATTCGAAGTCGAGTCGTATCTGCGCTACCAGGGCGACAAGTTCGCCGATTACTTCGATGCGAATACTTACCTGCTCATCACGCGCGCGCTCGACTACTTCGACCCGGCCCGCGCGTTCGGCGGCGATCTGACTGCCGCGCTCGCCATGACGAGCGCGAAATATCTGGTCGTCAGCTTCAGCACCGACTGGCGCTTCGCGCCCGCGCGCTCGCGCGAGATCGTCAAAGCGCTGCTAGACCACAAGCGGCAGGTCACTTACGCGGAAATCGACGCGCCGCACGGCCACGACGCGTTTCTGCTCGACGATGCGCGCTATCACAATCTGCTGCGCGCCTATTACACGCGCATTGCCGAGGAGGTTGGCGCATGAATCAGACCGCTATCGATTCGCTCTCCACACGAGCCGATTTTCGTGCCATCGCGCGCTGGGTCGAGCCCCGCTCGAGCGTGCTCGATCTCGGCTGCGGCGATGGTGCGCTGCTCGCGCTGCTCGGTGAAGAACTCGACGTGCGCGGCTACGGCATCGAGATCAACGATGCGGGCGTGCTCGCGTGCGTCAAACACGGCGTGAACGTCATTCAGCAGAACCTCGAAGATGGCCTGCGGCTGTTCGAAGACGACAGCTTCGACTTCGCGATCCTCTCTCAAACGCTGCAGACGATTCACCAAACGGCCGCGATCCTGCGCGAAACGGTGCGCGTCGGCAAGCAATGCATCGTCTCGTTTCCGAATTTCGGTTACTGGCCGCATCGGCTGTCGGTGCTGCGCGGGCGCATGCCGGTTTCCCGTTCGCTACCTTATCAGTGGCACAACACGCCGAACGTACGCGTACTGACGATCGAAGACTTCGAAGCGCTCGCGCCAGAAGTGGGTATCGAGATCCTCGATCGCGTCGTGCTGCATGGAGGCCGCGCCGTGCGCTGGGGCCGAAACTGGCGTGGTAGTCTTGCGGTCTATCGCGTGAAGCGCGGCGCGCCGGGCGTTCCGTCCCCGGGCTGACGCCGCACACTATTCCAAGAGGCCACTTATCAAACGAGATATGCCGAACCCGCCGCACGAGCACGCCGCGCTGGGCGCTCACGAGGACCATCCCGGCTGGCGGGCATTCCTCAACCGGCACATGCTGATCTGCGTCTTTCTCGGCTTCACGTCGGGGCTGCCGCTTTTTACGCTCGTCTATCTCGTGCAAGCCTGGCTGCGCTCCGAAGGGGTCAACCTCAAGGAAATCGGTCTTTTTGCACTGATCCAGTTCCCGTACACCTGGAAGTTCGTCTGGGCGCCACTGATGGACCGGTACGTTCCCCGGCTGCCCGGCTGGCGTCCGGGCCGCCGACGCGGCTGGATGCTGGCCACGCAATTGCTCGTCGGCGGAGCCATCGCGGGGCTGGGCTTCGTTTCGCCGCGCGAGGACATCTGGACCGTCGCCGCACTCACTGCGCTCGTCGCATTTTTCGGCGCGAGCCAGGACATCGTCATCGATGCCTATCGCCGTGAATTGCTGGCCGATACCGAGCAGGGGCTCGGCAACGCGGTACATGTGAATGCGTACAAGGTCGCGGCGTTGATCCCGGGCTCGCTTTCGCTGATCCTCTCCGATCACCTGCCGTGGACCGTCGTCTTCGCTGCCACGGCCGCTTTCATGCTGCCCGGCATCGTATTGACGCTCGTCGTGCGCGAGCCGCGGGTCAGCGGCGAGACGCCGAAGGACCTGCGCGCCGCTATCGTGCAACCCTTTACCGAGTTCGTCTCGCGCGATGGCTGGAGCGCGGCCCTGCTGATTCTCGCCTTCATCTTCCTATACAAGCTCGGGGATGTGATGGCGACCACGCTGTCCACCTCTTTCTTTCTCGACATCGGCTTCGACAAGACCGAGATTGGGGTGATCGCCAAAACGACAGCGTTCTGGGCCAGCCTTGCGGGCGGCATCATCGGCGGCGCGTGGCTCGTGAAAGTCGGTATCGCCCGCGGACTCTGGGTATTCGGCGTGGTGCAGATCGTGTCGACGCTCGGCTTCGCCTGGCTTGCGAAGATCGGCCCGTCGCCCGCCGCGCTCGCGCTCATCTATGGCTTCGAGACATTCGCCACCGGCTTGACGCTCGCAGCCTTCACCGCCTATATCGCGAGCACCACCGATCCGCGCTATACCGCAACGCAGTTCGCGCTGTTCACGAGCCTTGCCTCGGTTCCCCGGACGCTCGCCTCGGCGGCGAGCGGCTTCATCGTCACGAAAATCGGCTGGTTCGACTATTTCTTTCTTTGCGCGCTGCTTGCGGTGCCCGGCATGCTGCTATTGCCGAAAGTCGCGCCATGGAGTTCGCGCGCATGAGGAGCGGGCTTGCCGCGCGCCGTTCGGCCCGTCGCACGATGCCGACACAGCTCATCGTCTGCGCGCTCGCATCGGGTGCCGGACTTTTGCTATTGCTGGCGGTCCCGCCAGCGCTAGCCGCCGCCAATGCCGGTACAGGCGCGGCCACAAGCCAGCCGTCTGCCGCATCCGCTCCGGCGCCGGCAGCGCTTGCGCCGAACGCGGCCGTGCGTTTCGGCAACGGCCCGACGTTCCGCAATCTCATTCCGTCGCCGCTCGTCGAAGCGCAATCCGCCGTCGAGTACATGCAGTTGATCGAGCGGGCGCGCAACGAGGGCCGGCTGCTGCCGTCGAGCGATCCGAGAGTCGAGCGGATACGCTCGATCGTCATGCGCGTGGCGCCTTTCGCCGATAAGTGGAGCGAGCGCGTCAAGGATTGGCGATGGGAGGTCAATGTCGTGCGCTCGCGCGAGATTGGCATGTTCTGTCTGCCGGGCGGCAAGCTCGTCGTCTATAGCGGGCTTCTCGATCGCATGCGGCTCAAGGACGACGAGCTCGGCGTGTTGTTCGGCCACATGATCGCTCATGCGCTGCGCGAGCAGGTGCGGGACCGGCTCAGCGCGCAGCAAGCGGCGCCGTTCGGCACCGAAGCACTGCCGCAGCTCTTCGGTGTAACGGAGCTCGACGGCGCCTCGCCCCAGGCGCCGGGTCTTGGCGGTCCGATTCTGGCCATGCGCTACGATGCGACCGACGAAACCGAGGCCGATGTGATCGGCGCGGACATCGCGGCGCGCGCCGGCTTCGATCCTCGCGCCGCGCTCTCGCTATGGGACAAACTGGCCGACGCGACACGCGGCGACCGTGGCGCAGGCTTCATCCACATTCATCCCTACAGCGAAGCACGCAGGCTCGACATCATCAAGCGCCTGCCCGACATGCTCGCGCAATACGCCAAAGCCCGCGGCGTCGAGGCAGACCGGTTGCCTGACTATCCGGGCGTCAAATCGCCCAAAGCGCGGCCCACGCGCAATCGTTGATCGAGACACGGTTTCCCAAATCTGGGCGGCGCTGATCCCGGCCGCTGCGTGCACGTGCGTGCGTTCGTCCTATTTCGAATAAAGAGACGATCTCGAATCCGTGCGTGGCGATGATTTCCCCGCTCGACCCTCGACGCCCCGTCGTGTTGCGTCGAATCGCACGGAGGAAAAACATCATGAAATCGCTCACTCGTTCGTCACCCCACGTTCTTGCCGCGGCCGCGATATCGCTCGCGACGCTGCTGCCGGGCACAAGCCGCGCTGCGCACCCCCCAGCTGCGCCGCGCGTGCAACTCCCTCATGGCGAGATCGAAGGATTGCACATGCGTACGAACGATACCGAGCTGCGCGTCTTTCGCGGCATCCCGTACGCCGCGCCGCCGATGGGTAGCTATCGCTGGCGGGAGCCGCAGCCCGTCGCGCGCTGGGCCGGCGTGCGGCAAGCTACTCGGTTCGCGCCGCGCTGCATGCAGTTTTCGGAGGAATCGACATCGTTCCGGTCCCCCGCGATGTCCGAAGATTGCCTCTATCTGAACGTCTGGGCGCCGGCGCGCAACACAAACGCAAAGCTACCGGTACTCGTCTATTTTCACGGCGGCGGCTTCCAGGCAGGCGATGCTTCGAAAGGCCGCTACGATGGGGCGAATCTCGCATCGCGCGACATCGTCACGGTCACCGTCAATTATCGGCTCGGCGTGTTCGGTTTCCTCGCGCACCCGGACGCGGCGCGCGAGTCGAGCCACGGCTCGGCAGGCAATTATGGTCTGCTCGATCAATACGCGGCGCTGCGTTGGGTGCGCGAGAACATCGCGCGTTTTGGCGGCGACCCGTCGAAAGTGACGATCGGTGGAATGTCGGCCGGCGCGATTTCCGTGAGCGCTCACATGGCATCGCCGCTTTCGAAGGGACTTTTCGCGCGCGCCATTGGCGAAAGCGGTGCCGCTTTCAAACCCATCAAATTCTGGAGCCGCGGCGAAGCCGATACAGCGGCCAGGCATTTCGCGCAGGAAATGAACGCGCCTACGATCGACGCGCTACGCGCGATACCCGCTCAAGTCCTGCTCGACGCGACCGGCCCCGCGGATAAGCCGCGCTTTCCGTTCTGGCCGAACATCGACGGCTACTTCCTCAATGTGACGCCCGAGTCGGTCTTTCGCCACGGCATGCAGGCGAAGGTACCGCTGCTGACTGGCGCGAATTCGCACGAGCGCCCGTTGAGCCTGGTGCTCGGCGACGCCGAGCCCACGCCCGAAAACTGGCGGCATGCGATCGGTTCGATCTTTCTCGAACGCGCCAATGAGGCGCTCACGCACTATCCGGGCAACGATCGGGAACAGGTCGTGCGTTCGGGCTTCGCGCTCGCATCGGATGTGTTCGTCGGCCACAGTGTCTGGCAGTGGATGCAGCTGCATCGGGCGACGAGCGACGCGCCAATCTATTTGTATCGATACACGCATCCGCATCCGGGGCGGGTGTCGGCGGATCGAACAGACAGGCAGCCAAAGGCATCGGGCGCGGAACACGGCGTCGAAGTCGAATATGTGCTCGGCAATCTGGACAACGAGCCTCGATATGCCTGGACGTCGGACGACCGAGAAGTCGCGACTACGTTTTCGGGCTATATCGAACGCTTCGTCAAAACGGGCGATCCGAATCGATCGAATGACGGCGGCTTGCCAGGCCGCATCGCGAACAACAACGGCTCGGGCGGCGCCGCGCTGCCATACTGGCCCTCCGCGCGGGACCAGACCAACGGGGTTCCCCGGCAATCGATCGGCGTGCAGACAGCCACGGAACGGGTTCACGATGCCGCGCGGCACGCGTTCATGCAGGGATTCTACGAAGAGCGGCTGAGGGACGACTGAACACGCGGCAACCGTGCCGCGAAGCTCCGGACGTCAGCCCCAAGACACGAGCGCCGCATGTTGGCGCTCGCCGCGTTTTACGCCCAGTGATCGTAATCGACCGTGAGCGGCGCGTGATCGCTGAACTTGATGTCCCGGAAAATGGATGTGCGTTTTGCCTTCGCGGCGATGCCGGGTGTCGCGATCTGATAGTCGATCCGCCACCCGACGTTCTTGGCATAAGCCTGTCCCCGGTTGCTCCACCATGTGTACTGCTCGGGCCGCGTGTCGAGCGTGCGAAAGACGTCGACATAGCCGACTTCGTCGAAGAGCTGGGTGAGCCATGCCCGCTCCTCGGGCAGACAGCCGGAATTCTTTTGATTGCTCTTCCAGTTCTTGATGTCGATTTCCTTGTGCACGATATTCACGTCACCGCAGAGGATGACCTCGCGCGTCTCGCGCAGCTTCGCGAGATGCGGCATGAATTCGCCCATGAAGCGGTACTTGGCCTGCTGACGCTCTTCGCCGCTCGAACCGGACGGCACATACACGGAAACGATCGAGAGCTCGCCGAAACGCGCTTCGACATAGCGGCCTTCGGGATCGAATTCGGCGCTACCGAACCCGATGATGACATCGTCGGGCTGGCGGCGCGTGTAGAGGCCAGCACCGCTATAGCCCTTTTTGACCGCGTGCTGGAAGTAGCCCGTGAAGTCGTGCGGCGCGAGAAACTCGGGCGTCATGTCCTCCTGCGAGCATTTGACTTCCTGAACGCACAGAATGTCGGCCTCCTGTGTGCCGAACCATTCGAAGAAACCTTTCTTCGCGGCAGACCGAATGCCGTTCAGGTTAGCGGTAATCACGCGCAGCATGCTCGTTTCCTTGTTCGTTGTTCGTTGTTGGTTGTTTTCGACTGCGGCTCGATATCCCGAAGGCACCGCTCAGACGACGGTGACACCGGTGAGGGACTCCTTGGCCGGCGGGTACTCGAGTGCAAGGCTTTCGAATACGCGCAGCAGCAATGCCGCCACCATCACATTGCGATGCGATTTCGAATCCGCTGGCACGACATACCAGGGCGCATAGTCGGTCGATGTGGCGGCCAACGTATCGCGGTAAGCGGCCTGGTAGTCATCCCATTGTTTGCGCGCATCGAGATCGGAGACATCGAACTTCCAGTGCTTCGTCGGATCGTCGATGCGCGCCTGCAGGCGGCCGCGCTGCTCTTCCTTCGAAATATGCAGGAAACACTTGAGAATGGCCGTTCCCGAGTCCGCAAGCAGCGCTTCGAAGTGACGGATGTGGCCCACGCGGGCCGCGAATGCTTCGTCGCTCAATTGGCCATGCACGCGCGGCACGAGCACGTCTTCATAATGGCTTCGATTGAAGATCGTCAACTCGCCGGCCGCAGGAGCATGAACGTGCACCCGCCACAGGAAGTCATGGGCGGCTTCGTCCGGTGTCGGCGCACGGAACTGGACGATGCGCAGGCCGAGCGGGTCGACCTCATGAAACACCGCGCGAATCGTCCCGTCCTTGCCGCTCGTATCCATGCCTTGCAGAATGAGCAGGACACGCTCGCGGCGTTGCGCGTGCAAGCGCTCCTGCATTTCGTCGAGCCTGACGGCGAGCGCCGCCAGACGTTCCCGATCGGCCTCTTTGGTGCCGGCCGAGAACGGCTTGGCCGCCGAGTCGAAGTCCGTCAGATGGAAGGCGCCGCTCTTCTTGCCGCCATCGAAAAACGGGACCCGAAAGTCGTCCAGATGCGCTCGTTTTGCCATACCGTCATTCACACGTTTCGAACTCGGCCGCCGTGCCGCTTCACGAGAGCTTCTTCTTCAAGAGCTCGTTGACCTGCTGCGGGTTGGCTTTACCTTTGGTCGCCTTCATCGCTTGCCCGATCAATGCGTTGAACGCCTTTTCCTTGCCTGCCCGGTATTCGTCGACAGATTTCGGATTGGCCGCGAGCACTTCATCGATGATCGCCTCGAGCGCTCCGGTATCGGAGATCTGCTTCAAGCCCTTCGCCTCGATGATGCGGTCCGCGGCGGCTTCATCGGTCGCCTTCTCGTCCCAGATGCCCAGGAAAATTTCCTTGGCGATCTTGTTCGATATCGTGCCGTCGGCAATCCGTTGCAGCACGAGCGCCAGCTGCGCCGCCGAGACCGGGCACGCTTCGATGTCGAGACCGTCGCGATTGAGTTGCGACGAGACTTCGCCCATCAACCAGTTCGCCGCCGTCTTCGCCTGCGCGGCGCCGAGCTTTGCGACGACCGCTTCGAAGTAGGCCGCCATCGCCTTGCTCGAAGTCAGCACGGCCGCGTCGTACGGCGTCAACCCATACTGCTGCACGAACCGTTCCTGCATGGCCGCCGGCAACTCGGGCATCTCGCGCTTCACGCGCTCGATCCAGCCCGCATCGATCATGAGCGGCATCAGGTCCGGGTCCGGGAAATAGCGATAGTCGTGCGCGTCTTCCTTGCTGCGCATCGAACGCGTTTCGCGTTTGTCCGGATCGTAAAGGCGCGTCTCCTGCACCACGGTGCCGCCATCCTCGATCAATTCGATCTGCCGGCGCACCTCGTACTGAATCGCTTCTTCGAGAAAACGGAATGAATTGAGGTTCTTGATCTCGGCACGCGTACCGAACTGCTCCTGTCCTACCGGCCGCACCGAGACGTTGGCGTCGCAACGGAACGATCCTTCCTGCATGTTGCCGTCGCAAATGCCCAGCCACACGACGAGCGCGTGCAGCGACTTGGCGTAAGCGACGGCCTCTGCCGCGCTGCGCATGTCGGGCTCGGTCACGATCTCGAGCAGCGGCGTGCCGGCTCGATTCAGATCGATCCCCGTCATGCCCGCGAAATCCTCGTGCAGCGATTTGCCGGCGTCCTCCTCGAGGTGCGCGCGCGTCAACCGGATCGTCTTTTCATAGGCGGCGGCACCCGACTTCTCGTTGGCGGGCACCTGGATCGTGATATTGCCGCCCTGCACGACAGGTATTTCGTACTGGCTGATCTGGTAGCCCTTCGGCAGATCGGGGTAGAAGTAGTTCTTGCGCGCGAAGATGCTGCGCGGCGCGACCGTCGCTCCCACGGCCAACCCGAGGCGGATCGCCCGCTCGACCGCCCCCTTGTTCATGACCGGCAATACGCCCGGCAATGCCAGATCGACGGCGCATGCCTGTGTGTTGGGCTCGGCGCCGAAGCGCGTCGAAGCGCCCGAAAAGATCTTCGAGGCTGTCGAGAGCTGTGCGTGCGTCTCGATGCCGATTACGACTTCCCACTGCATGATCATGCCTCCGGCGCTTGTTGGTGCCAGGCGGTCGCTCGCTGAAACGCGTGAGCGATCTGCAACATCCGGGCCTCGTTGAAGTAATTGCCGACGATCTGCAAGCCCACGGGGCGCTTTGCGCCCGCACCTGCGCCGAAGCCGCACGGCACGCTCATGCCGGGCAGGCCGGCGAGGCTCACCGAGAGTGTGTAGACATCCGCCAGGTACATCTGCACGGGATCGTCGCCTTTTGCGCCGATATCCCATGCCACCGTGGGCGCGACGGGCCCCATGATGACATCGCACTGGCGGAAAGCTTCCTGGAAATCCTGCGCGATGATGCGGCGAATCTTCTGCGCCTGCAGGTAATAGGCATCGTAGTAGCCGTGCGAAAGCACATAGGTGCCGACGAGAATCCGGCGCTTGACCTCGGGACCGAACCCTTCGGCGCGCGACTTCTTGTACATGTCGAGCAGATCGCGATACTGAGCCGCGCGGTGACCGTAGCGCACGCCGTCGAAACGCGAAAGATTCGACGATGCCTCGGCCGGCGCGATCACGTAATAGACCGGGATCGACAACTCGGTCTTCGGCAGCGAAACGGGCACGAGCGTCGCGCCGAGCGCCTCGTATTCCTTGAGCGCGGCATCCACGGCCGCGCGGACGTCATCCGCCAGACCGGCGCCGAAATACTCGTTCGGCAAGCCGATGCGCAAGCCGGCGAGCGGCTTGTCCGCATTGCCGTCGGCATGCCAGGGCTTGCCGAGATAGCGGCCGAAATCCTCATCCTCGCGTTCGAGACTCGTGGAATCGCGCTCGTCGAAGCCGGCCATCGCATTGAGCAGGAGCGCGCAGTCTTCGGCGCTCTTCGCCATCGGACCGCCCTGATCCAGCGACGAGGCGAACGCGATCATGCCGTAACGCGACACACGACCGTAAGTCGGCTTGATGCCCGTCACACCCGAAAACGACGCGGGCTGGCGGATCGAGCCGCCCGTATCGGTGGCCGTCGCAGCGGGTGCGAGCCGAGCGGCGACAGCCGCGGCGGAACCGCCCGACGAGCCCCCCGGTACGGCCCGCGTATCCCACGGATTGCGCACGGGCCCGAACGCGGAGTTTTCGTTCGACGAGCCCATGGCGAACTCGTCCATGTTGGTCTTGCCGAGCGTCACCATGCCGGCGCGCGCGAGCCGCTCGACGACGGTCGCATCGAACGGGCTCTCGTAGCCGGCGAGCATTTTCGAGCCGGCCGTCGAGTGCCAGTCGCGCGTCACGAACACGTCCTTGTGGGCCACCGGCACGCCGGTCAGCGGGCCGGCGTCGCCCGCGGCGATGCGGGCATCGGCCGCGCGCGCCGCTTCGAGCGTCCGCTCGGGTGCGACTTCGATGAAGGCGTTCAAGTCGCGCGCGGATTCGATGCGCGCGAGAAAGAGCTGCGCGAGCTCGACTGCCGAGATCTGCCGCGTCGCGAGCGCGCGGGAGAGCTCGGTCAAACTGTTGGCGTGCATGTCTGATTCGTTCCTGTCTTGAAGCCGGTTCGGTTACTCGATCACCTTGGGTACGAGGTAAAGGCCGTCCTGGACGGCCGGCGCGCAGCGCTGATTGGACTCGCGCGCGACGGTCTCCGTGACGGCATCATCCCTTAGCCGCAACGCGACATCCTCGATCTGCTCGATCGGGTGCGCGAGCGGAGCGATGCCGGCCGTGTCGACTGCCTGCATCTGCTCGACGAGCCCGAAAAACTCGTTGAGCTGGGCGAGCGTCGTTTCGGCGTCGGCATCGGGCAGCTCGAGCCGCGCGAGATGGGCGATGCGTTTCACATCGGTCAGGGTCAAAGCCATGCGTCTCACCGGAAAAAAGGGCCATGCGCGGCGCGCGAAGCGGTGCCGGGCAAGCCGGGGGAGTGTCGTTTCCGACCCCCGAATGGCGGGCCGGGAACGGCAAAAAGGACCGTCCGTTTACTACAAATAGGTCGAAATTATAAGGTATCATTACGCGTTCGAACCAAACCCGGACCGTCCCTCGCAGGGGTTTTTGGCGCTGAAAAAATCAAGCTGCCGCCTCGCCTCGTGCGGCCCTCCGGTCGAATTCATCGCAGCTTCGGCTCGCGGTGGGCGGTACGCAAGTGTCGGCGCACCGTTCACGCCCGATCCCGAGGCTTTTATTTTTTCCGCTGCCGCGGCAGCGCCCAAAGGTGGCGAAGCCCGGCTCTTCCCGGCGAGACAGGAATTTCATGTTCGGCTTTTTGCGCAGCTACTTCTCGAACGATCTGGCGATCGATCTCGGCACCGCCAACACCCTCATCTATATGCGCGGCAAGGGCATCGTCCTCGACGAACCTTCCGTTGTATCGATCCGCCAGGAAGGCGGTCCGAACGGCAAGAAGACCATCCAGGCGGTGGGCCGGGAAGCCAAGCAGATGCTCGGCAAGGTGCCGGGCAACATCGAGGCGATCCGCCCGATGAAAGACGGCGTCATCGCCGATTTCACGGTCACCGAGCAGATGATCAAGCAGTTCATCAAGACGGCGCATGAATCGCGCATGTTCTCGCCGTCGCCGCGCATCATCATCTGCGTGCCCTGCGGCTCCACGCAGGTCGAACGCCGCGCAATCAAGGAAGCCGCGCACGGTGCGGGCGCCTCGCAGGTGTACCTCATCGAAGAACCGATGGCCGCGGCGATCGGCGCCGGCCTGCCCGTATCGGAAGCCACCGGTTCGATGGTCGTCGATATCGGCGGCGGCACCACCGAAGTCGGCGTCATCTCGCTCGGCGGCATCGTCTACAAAGGCTCCGTGCGCGTCGGCGGCGACAAGTTCGACGAAGCGATCGTCAACTATATCCGCCGCAACTACGGCATGCTGATCGGCGAGCAAACGGCCGAAGCGATCAAAAAGGAAATCGGCTCTGCGTTCCCGGGCTCCGAAGTCAAGGAAATGGAAGTCAAGGGGCGCAATCTGTCCGAAGGCATTCCGCGCAGCTTCACGATTTCGAGCAACGAAATCCTCGAGGCCCTGACCGATCCGCTGAACCAGATCGTCTCCTCGGTCAAGATCGCGCTCGAGCAAACGCCGCCGGAACTGGGCGCCGATATCGCCGAGCGCGGCATGATGCTGACGGGCGGTGGGGCACTGTTGCGCGATCTGGACCGCCTCCTCGCGGAAGAAACGGGGCTGCCTGTGCTCGTGGCTGAAGATCCGCTGACGTGCGTGGTGCGCGGCTCCGGCATGGCGCTGGAGCGGATGGACAAGCTCGGCAGCATCTTCTCGTACGAGTGATGAGCTTCGCGGGCGCGGCGCATACGGCGTCGCCGGATCTTCCGGTGCGCTGAAGCACTGCGCCGCCGCCCGCCAACAATCACGCCCTCGGCGTCGACCATGGAATACAGTCCGCCGCCTCTCTTCAAGCAAGGCCCCTCCGCACTTGCGCGGCTCATTTTTTTCGTTGCGCTCGCACTCGCGCTGCTGATCTCGGACGCTCGTTTCAAGACGCTGGATGTCGTGCGCGGCGTGCTCGATGTCGGGCTCTATCCGCTGCAGCGCGCGGCATTGGTCCCGCGCGATCTCGCGCTCGGTGCCACGAGCTTTGCCGTATCGACGGTGACATTGCGCAGCGACAACCAGAAGCTCGCCGCGAAAAACCTGCAGCTGTCGACCGAAGCCAATCGGAATGCCTCGCTTGCGGCGGAAAACGCTCACCTGCGGGCACTGCTCGATCTCACCCGCGAAATCGGCACGCAAACGACACCCGCTGAGATTCAATACGATACGCGCGATCCGTTCACGCAAAAGGTCGTGATCGGCCGTGGTTCGCAACAAGGCATTCAAAACGGCTCGCCTGTCGTCAGTGAGGACGGCATGGTCGGCCAGGTCACGCGCGTGTTTCCGATGCAGGCCGAAGTGACGCTGCTCACGGACAAGGACCAGGCTGTGCCCGTGCAGATCGTTCGTACGGGGCTGCGAGGCGTCGTCTACGGCACCCAGGCGGGCAATGCGTTGGAGCTGCGGTTCGTGCCGATCAGCGCCGATATCGTCGTGGGCGACGAACTCGTCACGAGCGGGCTCGATGGCGTCTATCCGCCAGGGCTGCCCGTCGCGAAGGTTGCGCGCGTCGACAAGCTGGCCGATACGGCGTTCGCGCGCGTCCTCTGCGTGCCCGTCGCCAAAGTGCGCGGCGCGCGCGACGTCCTCGTTCTCCATTACCAGAGCAATCTGCCGCCACGCCCGGAGCCGCAGCCGGACACGAACGCCAAGGACGCAAAGGGCAAAAAAGCCGGCAAAGCCGCGGATAAAGGACCAAAGGGTGAGAAAGGCGCAGAACCCGGCGCGGAAAAAGGCTCCCCGAACGCCGCACCGAAAACAGGCGAGAAGCCAGCGGGCGCGCAGCCGCCCGCGGCAAAGCCCGCCGATCGCCCGACAACGCAGGCCGCGGTGCCGGCGGGAGCACATCGATGAACCGCCCGCAATACATCCTGCTGCCCGTCAATCCGTACTTCATCGCGTTCAGTCTCGCGGCGGCGTTCCTGCTGAATCTGATGCCGTGGGGCCATCTGATCGGCGTGCCCGATTTCGTCGCGCTCGTCGTGCTGTTCTGGAATGTGCATCAGCCGCGCAAGGTCGGCATGGGCATCGCATTTTTTCTCGGCTTGCTGATGGACGTACACGATGCAAGCCTGCTCGGCGAACACGCGCTCGCCTACACGTTGCTTTCATACGGCGCGATCACGATCCACCGCCGCGTGCTCTGGATGCCGCGCGGTCTGCAAGTGTTCGCTGTGGCGCCGCTGCTCGTCATTGCTCAGCTCGTGCCGTTCATTACACGGCTCGTGATGGGCGCGGCATTCCCGGGCTGGGGTTATCTCGTGCACGGTTTCGTCGAAGCGGCGCTCTGGCCGCTCGCTTGCACGCTGCTCTTGATGCCGCAACGCCGTCCGGCCGATCCGGACGACACGCGGCCGATCTGAGAGAAGCGAGCCCGCAAGCATGACCGAATTCAAGAACACTCAGCAGCAGCTCTCGCGGTTTCGCGTGCGCGTTGCCGCCGCGGGCATATTCGTGCTGGTGTGCTTCGGGCTGCTCGTCTTCCGTTTTCTCTTTCTGCAGGTCTGGCATTACAGCAAGTACTCGCTGCAGGCGGACGAAAATCGGATCTCGGTCGCGCCGATCGTGCCAAACCGCGGCGTCATCACCGATCGTAACGGCGTCGTGCTCGCGCGCAACTACTCGGCGTACACGCTCGAAATCACACCATCGAAGCTCGACGACTCGCTCGACCATGTCATCGACAAGCTCGCCACCGTCGTCAACATCGATGCTGTCGACCGGCGCCGCTTCAAGAAACTGTTGGAAGACTCGAAGAACTTCGAGAGTCTGCCGATCCGTACCCGGCTCACCGACGAGGAAGTCGCACGCTTCACGGCACAGCGCTTTCGTTTTCCGGGTGTCGACGTACGCGCGCGGCTCTTCCGTCAATATCCGCTCGGGGTGACGGCGGCCCACGTGATCGGTTATATCGGGCGGATTTCGCAGCGCGATCAGGAGCGCATCGACGCGGCCAGCGAGGAAAACGACAGCGACCCGGACCATTACGATCCGCGGCTCGACGCAAACAATTACAAAGGCACCGACTACATCGGCAAGATCGGGGTCGAGCAGAGCTATGAGACCGAGCTGCACGGCCTGACCGGTTTCGAGGAAGTCGAAGTCACGGCAGGCGGCCGCCCGGTGCGCACGCTCTCGCGAACCCAGGCGACGCCGGGCAACAATCTGGTGCTGTCGCTCGATATCGGGCTGCAGCAAGTGGCGGAACAGGCGTTTGCGGGAAAACGCGGCGCGCTCGTGGCCATCGAGCCCGCGACAGGCGACGTGCTCGCGTTCGTCTCGGCACCGAGCTTCGATCCGAACGCGTTCGTCGACGGCATCGATCAGCCGACCTGGGATGCACTGAACAATTCACCCGACCATCCGCTCTTGAATCGGCCGCTTCACAGCGCTTATCCGCCGGGTTCGACCTACAAGCCGTTCATGGCGCTGGCCGCGCTCGCGCTGAAAAAGCGCACGCCGGAATGGGGGTTCCACGATCCGGGCTTTTATACGTTCGCCGGCCACACGTTTCGCAACGACGTGCCACAGGGGCAGGGCTGGATCGACATGAACCGCGCGATCATGGTGTCGAACGACACCTACTTCTACATGCTCGCGCACGACCTCGGCGTCAACAACATCGCGAACTTCATGAAGCCGTGGGGCTTCGGTCAGATCACGGGTATCGACATCGCGGGCGAGGCGCGCGGCATTCTGCCGTCGACGGACTGGAAGAAAAAGGCGTATCGCAAGCCCGAGCAGCAGCGCTGGTATGAAGGCGAAACGATCAGCCTTGGCATCGGCCAGGGTTACAACTCGTTCACGATGCTGCAGCTTGCACACGCGACGGCAACGCTGGCCAACGACGGCGTCATCATGCGTCCCCACCTCGTCAAGGAAATCGAGAATCCGATCTCGCATCAAATGCGGCTCACCGTGCCGCACGAAAGCGGGCGCATTACATCAGTTACCCAGTCCGATCTCGATCTCGTGAAGCGAGCGATGGTTGCCGTCACGAGCAACCCATCGGGCACGGCGTATCAGGTTTTCCGCAATTCGCCGTATCTCGTCGGCGGCAAGACGGGGACCGCGCAGGTGTTTTCGCTGCAAGGCCAGAAATATCATGGCGGCGCGCTGGCCGAACATTTACGCGATCACTCGCTTTTCATCGCGTTCGCACCGGCCGATCATCCGCAGATCGCCGTCGCCGTCATCGTCGAGAACGGCGGCTGGGGGGCGAGCGTCGCCGCGCCGATCGTGCGCAACGTGCTCGACTATTACCTGCTTCAACGCAACAAGCCCGGCGTGCTGCAAGCCGCGGTGGCGACCGCGGCCTCGGCGACGGAGGCAGCGTCGGAGCCCGCGATCGGGCAAACCACCGCTGCGCAGCCAGCGAGCGGGGTCGCGGCTGTCACCGTCGCGCCGGGCTTCAAACCGCTGCCGCTGCCCGACGTTCCGGCCTCGGCCACCGCCGCGCCGGCTCCGGCGTCGGCTTCGTTAGCGGCCCCGTCTGCGTCGGCGTCTGCGCCCACACCGACACCGCCCAAGCCACACACCGGATCGGTCGATGCCGTGGCACCCGCGCGCGAGAATCGCGCAATGCGGACCTCGGGGACGGCGAGCGCGATGCCGGCCTCGGCCGGCGCCGACGATTAACGGAGGGCCACTTGAATTTCGATAAACGCGTCTGGCTCGAACGGCTCAAGAGCATGTTCACCGGCTTCGATCGCCCGCTCGCGCTGACGGTCTTTCTGCTGCTGTGCGTCGGTATCGTCACGCTGTACAGCGCGAGCCTCGACGTTCCGGGCCGCGTGGAAGATCAAATGCGCAACATCGTGCTCACGTTCTTTCTGATGTGGGTGCTCGCCACTGTGCCGCCCACCACGCTGATGCGCTTCGCGGTACCGCTTTATACGTTCGGTATCGCGTTGCTCATCGGCGTGGCGGCCTTTGGCATCACGAAAAAAGGCGCCAAACGCTGGATCAACGTCGGCGTCGTCATTCAACCTTCCGAAATCCTCAAAATTGCCACGCCGCTGATGCTGGCCTGGTATTACCAAAAACGCGAAGCCGGCCTGCGGTGGTACGACTTCATCGTGGGCTTCGCATTATTGCTGCTGCCGGTCGGTCTGATCGCCAAGCAGCCCGATCTCGGCACGGCCATGCTCGTGTTCGCGGCGGGTTTCTTCGTTATTTACTTTGCGGGACTCTCGTTCAAATTGATCGCGCCCGTGCTCATCGCCGTCGTCGTCGCCGCCGGCTCGATCGCCGTATTTCAGGACCGGATCTGTCAGCCCGAAGTGCAATGGCCGCTCATGCACGATTATCAGAAGCACCGCATCTGCACGCTGCTCGATCCGACATCCGATCCGCTCGGCAAGGGGTTCCACACGATCCAGGCGGTCATTGCGATCGGCTCGGGCGGCCCGCTCGGCAAGGGCTGGCTCAAGGGCACGCAGGCTCATCTAGACTTCATCCCCGAAAAACACACGGACTTCATCTTTGCCGTCTTCTCGGAGGAATTCGGGCTGATCGGCGAGGTGGTCCTGCTATTGCTCTATACGGCGCTGATCGCGCGCGGATTGTTTATCGCCGCGAATGGCGCGACGTTGTTTGGGCGATTGCTGGCCGGTTCGCTGACGATGGCGTTTTTCACCTACGCGTTCGTCAACATTGGAATGGTGAGCGGAGTGCTGCCCGTCGTGGGCGTACCCCTGCCGTTCATGAGCTACGGCGGCACCGCGCTGACGACGCTCGGCATCGCCGTGGGGCTCATCATGAGCGTTGGACGGCATAAACGACTGATGAAGAGCTGACCCCGCACAGGGTCTGGCGCTAGTTCGGTTTCGGCGCGCTCTTCGCCTCGCGTTGCAATTCGAGGCTCAGTTCCTTGAATTTGAGCCGTGCCGCCGGATCGCCCTGCGCCGCGGCCGCCGCGTAGTACGCACGGGCGATATTCAGATTGCGCATTACGCCGTCCCCACCGCGTTCGTAAAACGAACCCGCCACGTATTGCGCCGTGGCATCGCCGCCCTCCGCGGCTTTTTTATACCAATAGAACGCCTGCTGGTTGTCGCGCGGGGTGCCGCGCCCGTCGAGAAACTGATTCGCCAGCGAAAGCTGCGCTTGCACATGACCTTGCCGCGCCGCCTTGAGAAACCAGCGGTGTGCTTCGGCCGGGTCGCGCGCGACGAACTCGCCATCGTCATACATCCTGCCGTAGACGTACTGTGCGTGCGACATGTCCGCGTCGGCCGCTTTGCGCAACCACTTGCGGCCCTCTTCGACGTTCGCCGGCCCGCCTTCGCCATTGAGCAGCATCATCGCGTAATCGAACTCGGCAAGCCTGCTGCCATGCTCGGCAGCATGGCGAAACCCTTTGAGCGCGGCATCGAATGCGCCGGCGTTGTAATCGGCCACCGCACTTTGCGTCTCGGCGTCGGCCGCCGCCTGCGGTACACCGGGGAGTGTAGTGGGGCCTTCGGCACGCGCGAACTCGGCCAGACCGGTCGCGGCTAGAGCCAGCACAAGCGCCGCCAACGCTTTCAGAGGATTCGTGAACGGGCTCATGGTGCATCTCCTCGCGCCAACCGGGTCGTCACGATCATACCGCGACAAGGGGACCTAAGCGTCGCGCGTGAAATCGGCCCAGCAGTTCGGCGTTTCGTAGAGCCGCACGCGCGCGAGGCGCAGGTTCACGCCATAGTGGGCGTCGTAGACCGCGGCCAGCGTCTCGAACGCAATGGCCGCCAGATTCTCGACGGTCGGGATGCGCTCGAGTACGACTGTCTTGTGTCCGGGCATCGATTCGAGAAACGTGCGCACTGGCGTATCCCCGGCATAGACGAGAAACGCGTGATCCCAGCGGTTCACGAGATGCTCCATCGCCAGCGATTTCACATCGGCGAAATCCATCACCATGCCGCGATCGGGCGCGCCTTCCGTCTCCACGATATCGCCTTGCAGCGTGATCTCCAGCACATAGCGGTGCCCGTGCAGATTGCGGCATTGACTGCGGTGATCGGGAATGCGGTGCCCCGCATCGAACTCAAGTTTTCGGGTAATCGTCAGCACAGCAAGCTCAGGGAATATTCAAATACTTGTGGGTTTGCATCGACAGCCGCCACAACGGATGGCGTTTGCACCAGTCGATCGCGAGCCGCGTATTGAGTTCGCGCGCGGGCCCGTCCATCGGTTGAACGAGAAAATGCTCGAAATCGAGCAAAGCGTACTCCGCGAGGCGTTGATTGTCCTGCGGAATCACGACCTTCAACTCGTTACCTTTCGTCACCACGAGCGGTGCATCCGCCTTCGGGCTCACGCACACCCAATCGATCGATTCGAGCACGGGCAGCGTGCCATTCGTTTCGATAGCCACTTCGAAGTCCGCCGCGTGCAGCGCATCCACGAATGCGGCATCGATTTGCAGCATCGGCTCGCCACCGGTGCACACGACAAAGCGGTGCGCTTCGCCGGCCGGCCACAGCGAAGCGATGGTCTCCACGAGAGCAGCCGCGTCGCGATACTTGCCGCCGTTCTCGCCGTCGGTGCCGACGAAGTCCGTATCGCAAAAGCGGCAAACGGCTTGCGCGCGGTCTTCTTCCCGGCCCGACCATAGATTGCAGCCGGCGAACCGGCAAAACACGGCAGGCCGGCCGGCGTTCGCACCTTCGCCCTGCAGCGTGTAAAAAATTTCCTTGACCGCGTACGTCATGATCTCTTTCTGTCTATCTCGATAGGCCGGCGGCGGCGAAAGTCGTCGTCCATATCGATACCGGCCATCGCATAGCCGCGCTAAGCCGGCTGCTGCGTCACTTTTTCGCCCGCGCGAAACGCCTCATAGCCACGCTTTCGCAGGCGGCATGCCGGACACTCGCCGCAGCCGAAGCCCCAGTCGTGCAGCTCGGAGCGTTCGCCGACGTAACAGGTGTGGGTCTCGACGCGGATCAGCTCGACGAGCGCCTCGCCGCCCAGCGATTCGGCAAGCCGCCAGGTATCGGCCTTGTCGAGCCACATGAGCGGTGTCTCGAGCACGAACCGGCTGGCCATACCGAGATTGAGCGTGACCTGCAGCGCCTTCATCGTATCGTCGCGGCAATCCGGGTAGCCCGAGAAATCGGTCTCGCACATCCCGCCGACGAGCACTCGCAGGCCCCGCCGGTAGGCGAGCGCCGCCGCAATCGTCATGAACATCAGATTGCGCCCGGGTACGAAGGTGTTCGGCAACCCGTTCGCCGCCGCCTCGATCTCGATCTCGCGCGTCATCGCGGTATCACTGATGGCACCCAGCACCGACAGGTCAATCGTGTGGTCCTCCCCGAGACGGGGCGCCCATGCCGGAAACTCGCGTACAAGCTGGCTGCGCACGCCCTCGCGGCATTCGAGCTCGACACGATGGCGTTGGCCGTAATCGAAGCCGATCGTTTCCACGGTGTCGTAGCGATCGAGGGCCCACGCGAGACACGTGGCCGAATCCTGGCCGCCCGAAAACAACACGAGCGCGCCATTCTTAGCGTCTGTCTGAACCACCGTTAGAAACTCCGTGAACCAGGATATGGGCACGAACGCACGCGTCGCGCCACCCGTGCAGTATATGCCTCGCCTTTCGGGGACAGGCGCGGCAGCGCTTATACACGGTACCCGGCGTAACGCATAGGGATGCCGGCGCCATGAGAAAAACCCCAAGGACCTTTCGGTTCTTGGGGTTCGATACTGCTGGTGGCCTGGGGCGGAATCGAACCACCGACACGCGGATTTTCAATCCGCTGCTCTACCAACTGAGCTACCGGGCCACGAAGAAGCGAGAGTATATCAGGGACTCACGAGGTGCTCAAGTGCTTTTGGGTGTCTTCGCGGGTGGGTGTCAGGAACCTGCCTCGTTCGCTCACTCGCCCTTGTTCTTGCCGAGGTCGACTCCGAGCTGCTTGAGCTTCCGATAGAGGTGCGTGCGCTCGAGACCTGTCTTCTCGGCAACGCGCGTCATGCTGCCGTTCTCGCGCGCCAGATGATATTCGAAGTAGGCCCGCTCGAACGCGTCGCGCGCATCGCGCAGCGGAATATCGAACGAGATGGATGCCGTTTGCGCCAGAGCGGCGGTGCCTGCCATGTTGTCCGACGCGAGGACGGGCAACGCGACAGCCGCGGCGAGCGTGTTCGCCGTGCCCGGCGAGGCCACCTTTGCCGCCGCCACGGCCGCGGCCGGCAACGCGGTGCCGCGCGCGAGGCCCTGCTCGACGGCCTTGAGCAGCTTTTGCAACGCGATCGGCTTTTCGAGGAAATTCAGCGCGCCGATCTTGGTCGCCTCGACGGCCGTATCGATCGTCGCATGTCCCGACATCATGATGACCGGCATCGTCAACAAGCCCTGCGCGGCCCATTCCTTGAGCAAGGTGACGCCGTCTGTGTCCGGCATCCAGATATCGAGCAGCACCAGGTCAGGCGCCTGACGCAAGCGGTAATCGCGCGCGTGCTGCGCGTTTTCCGCGACTTCCACGGCATGTCCCTCGTCGCTCAGGATCTCCGAGAGCAATTCCCGAATACCCATTTCGTCGTCTACCACCAGGATGGTTGCCATTTATGCTGCCCTTGTCTGCGCTATTGCTTTTGTCGTTCCCGGCGAGGCGCCCGAACGCGTTGCCGCCTGCCCCGATTCGAGCGGGGCGCTGTCGTCCGCCATTTGCAGGAACAAAATCGAGATCTGCGCACCTTCGACCGCCGCGTCCTTGCCGCGATTGCGAATGTCGATGCGTGCCCCGTGCTCGTCGACGATCTTCTTGACCATGGCGAGCCCGAGCCCCGTGCCTTTTGCCTTTGTCGTCACGTAAGGTTCGAACGCGCGCGTCAAGATGCGCGCGGGGAAGCCCGGCCCGTTGTCCGACACCGTGAGGCGCACGGCGACGCGCACTTTGCCCTGCGCGTCGGGATCGCCATATTCTACTGTCTTGGTTTCGAGCACGACACGAGGATTTTCAAGCTCGGCCACCGCATCCTGCGCGTTTTGCAGCAGATTGTGTATGACCTGGCGCAACTGCGTCGCATCGCCCTTGATGACCGGCAACTCATGCAGGTTCACGACGATCGGACTCTTGCCTTCTTCGATACCGTATAACGCGAGTACTTCTGCAACGAGATCGTTGAGCTGCAGGTTGACCAACACCGCGGGCGGCGTGCGCGCGTAGTCGCGGAAATTGTCGACCATCTGCTTCATCGCCGCCACCTGGTTGACGATCGTCGTTGCACCGCGCTTGAGCACATCCGCATCGTGCGGGGACAGCTTGTCCGCGAGCTTCATCTGCAAACGTTCGGCCGATAGCTGGATCGGCGTCAACGGGTTCTTGATCTCGTGAGCGAGCCGCCGCGCGACTTCGCCCCAGGCCGCCGAACGCTGCGCCGAGATCACGTCGGAGATATCGTCGAATACCACCACATAGCCAGCCGTGCGCACTTCCTCGGGCACGCTGTCGACCGCGCCCGACATCAGGCGCGAACCGCGCACGAGCAGCGTCAGCGGCTCGCTTTCGCCCGGCAGTTGGACCGCGAACTGCTGCTGCCAATGGCCATCGTCGAGTTCGCCGTGGTCGGCGGCATCACGGTCCGCGAAAGCCTTGCGCACCATGGCGCCGAATTCAGCCGCGACACCGATATGCTCGAGCGAGGCACCGAGCATCGACTGGAACGGTTGCCTGAAAATGCGCTCGGCGCCGCGATTGGCCGTCGTCAGGCGGAATTGCCGGTCGAGCACGAACACCCCCGCCGTGAGGTTCGCGAGAATGCGTTCGAGATAGGCCTTCGAATGCTCGAGCGCGATGCGATTTCGCTCGACGGCCGCGCGCGCCTCCGAAAGCTGGCGCGTCATCGCGTTGAACGATTGCGTCAGAAAACCGAGTTCGTCCCGCGTTTTGATCTCTCGCTTCGGCGTGTAATCGCCCTCGGCGACCTCCTTCGTGCCCTGCGCGAGCAGAAACAGCGGCCGGGCAAGCTGGTTGCCGAGTGCCAGCGCCAGCATCATCGCAATGAACGTGGCGAGGAAAAGCGCGAGCGTCAGCGTGCCGATGTACATCTTGCGCAAACCGGTGCGCCCGAGCGCCTTTTCCTGATACTCGCGATAGGCGCGCTGCACTGCGTCGGCGTTACGCGCAAGCGTTGGCGAGACCGGCTGGGTGATCTGCAAGAAGCGCTCGGTCGGCTGCAACAGCGAGGTCGTCGCATCAGGCACGCGCTCGACGACGCGCAAGCGCAGCGTGCCCTTGTTGCCCGTCGCATGCGGATCGCCGTCGATCTCGCCCTCGATGGCCGCAAAACCGCGACCGCGCGCCTGATCGATCATGAGCTGTGACGGCAGGTCATCGGGCACGAGCTTGGCGATATTGTTCGACGCCTGCGCCAGCACGTGCAGATCGGGCGAGGCGCCCACGCCGCGCGTCGTCTCGATCAGCATCGCCTCTTGCACACCGAACTGATCGCGCAGCCGCAGCAGCGTGATCGTGGTGTTGGCCGGATTCGCGCTTGCGAGTTGCTCGGACATGAGCCGCGCCTTCGTCTGCAAGTCCGAGAGCGATGCGTCGAGCATGCCGCGCCCGAGATTGAGGCCCGACGTCAGCGCGGTTTCGATGTTCACATCGAACCAGGATTCGATACTGCGCGAGACGAACTGATACGACACGACATAAATGATCGCACCCGGCACGACGCCGACGAGCGCAAAGAAGATTGCGAGCTTCGCGAGGAGCCGCGTGCCGAATTTGCCTTTGCGCAAGCGCGCGAGAATCATCGCGACGAGCGCAATGACGACCAGCAGGAACACGAGCGCGACCGCGATATTGGCCGCATAGAGCCACGAGTAATACCGATCGAAGAATTCGGTGTTCGCGCTCGCCGCCGCGAGCAGCACGAGCAGCAGCAGCGCGGCGACGGCGACCGTCGCCACGAGCACGCGCAAGACGATGCTCTTCACATTCGCTATGCGGCGCACGCTACTTAGCATGTTCGTTCACCGTGAAAGTAAACCGCTTCCAGTCCGACGCCAGCGCCCAGTCGCGATTGTTCACCGCGTCGACCTGAAACGGCTTCGGCATCAATGCGGTGTCGAGCTGCATGCGCACCGATGCCGTGTACGTTTCGCCCGGCCGCACCTGCGCGCGATCGATCACGTGCCAGGAGCTCACGTGTTTGATCACGGCGAGCGCATCGCTGAGCGATGCGAAGCCGAGCTGCAACCCACCGCTCGAGACGCGATATTCGCGCGTGAGCGGCTGAAACGACAGACGCAATGTCTGCGATGCCGACACAGGCTGTTCGTCGAACCAATACCAGCGGGCACGCGTGAGATCGAACTCGGTCGTGAAGTAAAGCGGAACGCCCTTGTTGACGGCATCCTCGAGGCTATTGTTGAGCTCGAACTCGAAACGCGCGTCCAGACTCCATCCCGAGCCATCCGCCTGTAGCGACGCGCGCTGCACGGCGATGGAATCGGCGAGCGCCGGCGCCGCTGCGGCAAGGCAAAGGGTCAGCCCGGTCAGGAGCACGGCCACGAGCCGAAGCGGAAAAAAGCGTTTGCTGATCGTCACCGTTTCTGAAAGCGCGCGTAGAAAAAACCGTCGTGGTCGATGTCAGACCCGGCGCGCCCGGCGGCGCGGATTCCGGCCGATACGAGAGCGCCGGATGGATGCGCCGCGCCGGCCGAAACCGGCGCCAGCTGCCCTGGCGCGTCCAATCGTACCGCATCTTGATGGACGCGTTCAAACCGCGCGGCCTGCGCCTCGCCTTCTTCCGGAAAGATCGAGCATGTCACGTAGAGCAGCTCGCCACCGGGCGCCAGGAGGGGCCACAATGCATCGACGATCCGCGTTTGCTCGGCCGCGAGCGTGGCGATATCGCCGGGCCGGCGCAGCCAGCGAATGTCGGGATGACGCCGCACGATACCCGAAGCCGAGCAGGGGACATCGGCGAGAATCCGGTCGAACGGCCGCCCGTCGTGCCACGTATCGGGCGAGCCCGCATCGCCGATCCGCACCTCGGCCGCAAGGCGCAGCCTCTCGAGGTTCTCGACGATGCGCTCGGCGCGCGCCGCGTCGCTTTCGAGCGCGACAAGCGCCACATCCGCCAGCTCGAGTATGTGGCCCGTCTTGCCGCCCGGCGCGGCGCAGGCATCGAGCACGCGCATACCGTCGCGCACGCCGAGCCATTCGGCCGCCAGTTGGGCACCCGCATCCTGTACCGAGACCACTCCGTCGGCAAAGCCGGGAATACGTTCGACCGGCATGGGCGTCGCAAGCCGTACCGCATATCGTCCAATGGCGTCGGCCTCGATACCCGCCTCACGCAGCGTTTGAAGATAACCGTCGACCGAAGTGCGGCGCGCATTCACGCGCAACGTCAGCGGGCCCGGAGCGTTTCCGCTCGCGAGGATGTCTTCCCATCGCTCAGGCCAGCTATGCCGAAGCGCGTCGATCCACCAGAGGGGATAGTTCCAGCGCGCGACCGGATCGGCCTGTGCGCTTTCGATGAGCGCCTCGCGCTCGCGCAGGAACGTCCGCAGCACCGCATTGACGAGCGCCTTCGCAAACGCGAGATCGCGTCGTGCACCGACGGCACGCACGGCCTGATCGACGACCGTATGCGCGGAATACGCGGCGTTTGCGGCGTCGTCGATCAACAAGGCCAACGCGCACACGAGCAGATTGCCGACATGTGGCGGCGGCGCCTTGCGCACGAGGCGGGCAACGAGCCAATCCGCGGTGCCGAGACGGCGCAGCGTCCTATAGGCGATGTCCTGGACCGCTTGGCGGGAAACCTCGGCCGATGCCGGCGGCGCACTCGCGCGAATGGCGGCCAGCGCGGCAGGCAGCGCGCGGCCGGCGCGCACTGCGCCAATAGCCTGAGCGGCCGCATCGAGCGCGAAGCCGAGGGAATCGGGCACGAGCGACAGCGTCGGCAGGGGCGTTTCGCGCACGGCTCGGGGAGAGGCATGCCGCCGGTGCGCTGAAGAAGATCGGGTCATGGGAACGACGGTGGAGCGAGGGCGCCTCGCGGCGCCCTCGGCAGGGCCAGGACAAACGCCGCATTTTAGCGCGCTTGCCCGGCGATCCCGGCGCGCCCCGAGCGAAGAGTCCCCGTTCAGGGGACTTTTCGGAGGAAGTCCTCTCGAAGGGCGTCAGTCGTAGCGGCCTGTGCGCGCCATTTCCATGAGGCGCGCGATGCGCTCCTCTGTGGCCGGGTGCGTCGAGAACAAATTCGCGATGCCGCCGCCCGACAGCGGATTGAGGATCATCATCTGAGCGGTGGTTGGATGGGCCTCTGCCGCCGCAAACGGGATTCCAGCGGCATAACGGTGAATTTTGTCGAGCGCGGAAGCCAGCGCCTGCGGATCGCCCGAAAGCTCCGCGCCGCCGCGATCGGCTTCGAATTCGCGCGCGCGAGAGATCGCCATCTGAATCATGGCCGCCGCGATCGGCGCGAGCAGAGCAACGGCGATGCTCGCGATCGGATTGGCGGGACGCCCTTGCTCGTCGCGCCCGCCGAAGAACATGGCGAAGTTCGCTAGCGCCGATATCGCGCCGGCCATCGTCGCCGAAATAGTCGAAATCAGGATGTCGCGATGCTTCACGTGCGAAAGCTCGTGGGCCATCACACCGCGCATCTCCCGCTCCGAGAGGATGCGCAGGATACCTGTCGTCGCGGCCACGGCCGCGTGCTCGGGGTTGCGTCCCGTCGCAAAAGCGTTCGGCGCGTCTTCGTTGATCAGATAAACGCGCGGCATCGGCAGATTTCCGCGTGTCGCGAGCTCGCGCACCATTCGGTAAAACTGCGGCGCACTGGTCTCGTCGACTTCCTGAGCGTTGTACATGCTGAGGACCATTTTGTCGGAGAACCAGTACGAAAAGAAATTCATCGCGAGTGCGATGACAAGCGCGATCGTCATCCCGCGCGAGCCGCCTATCATTCCGCCGATCACGACGAACAGGGCCGTGATCGCCGCCATCAGCATTGCGGTTTTGACCCAGTTGAACATGAGATCTCCTTTCTCGTTTCCTTTCAAGCCCGGGAACTGCCGAGCGCCGATACGCCCGCAGTGGCACGATCGATTGTAAGCTATTCGTTAGTTTGCGGCGCGGGCAAAAAATTCAACCCCGTGCGCACCGGCCGCAGGATCGCCTGCCGCCCCCAATCAACGCTGAGCCGTGGCGAGCTTGAGCCCAAGCCCGACGAACGCGCTACCGACGACGCGGTCGAGCCACTTTTTCACGCCCGGCTTGCCACCGAGCCGCTCGGTCACGCTACCCGCAACCCAGGCAACGAAACTGTTCCAGACCGTACTCATCGCGACGAAAACGAGGCCGAGAAAAAGGAACGCCAGCGCCTTGGCATCGCTATCGGCCGACACGAATTGCGGAAAGAACGAAACGAAAAAGAGCACGACCTTCGGGTTCAGCACGTTGGTCCAGAACCCTTGCACGAAAAGCTGGCCAAGCGGCTTCTCGCCATCGGATGCTCGCACCGGCTGGCTCGCCGCCGCCTGCTGGGGCTGGCTGCGCGAGGCGAACAACAATCGCGCGCCGAGATAGATCAGATAAACCGCACCCGCCAGCTTGATGACGGTGAATGCGGTGGCCGATGCGGCAAGCAGCGCGGTCAAGCCGAACGCGCAGGCCAGCGAGTGCACACAGCAGCCCGCCGAAATGCCGAGCGCGGAAACCAGCCCGGCACTGCGCCCCTGCGCCACGCTGCGGCCGACGATATACGCCGTGTCGGGGCCGGGCGTCACATTGAGCAAGAAAACGGCGGCAAGGAAAAACGGGAAATGAACGATGCCGAACATGCGCGGGACCTCCTGAGCTCAAACTTCGAAAACCTGTGATGCGACACCCTGCCGGAAACATGCCCCGCGGCCATGCAGTCAGCTTTGGGGCGGCAACGCGAACCGCTGCCCGGCAGCGAGCGCGCTGCCCGCGAGAAATTCACGCACCGGCAAGCGCTTACCGCCCGGCTTTTGCAACTGCGTCAATCGTAATGCGCCTTCGCCGCAGGCGACGACGACGGCGTCCGGCACCACCTCGACGATCACGCCTGGCGCGGCCTCGGATGCGCTCGCGGCGACGGGCTGCGCGGCCCAGATCTTCAGTGTGGCGCCATCTTCGAGCGTCGCCGCGCCGCCCGGAAATGGGTCGAACGCGCGGATTTGCCGGGCGAGGGCCTCGGCCGGCCGACGCCAGTCGAGCGCGGCTTCGTGCTTGCCGATCTTCTCGGCATAGGTGACGCCGGCTTCGGGCTGGGGCGTCGCGGCAAGCGTGCCGTTGCGCTCCAGTTCGCCGAGCGCTTCGACGATCGAACTCGCACCCAGCGCGGCGAGCTTGTCGTGAAGCGTCGCCGTCGTGTCTTGCGGATCGATTGCCACACTTGCGGTGCGCAGCATGGCCCCCGTATCGAGCCCCGCGTCCATCTGCATGAGCGTGATGCCCGTTTGCGTATCGCCCGCTTCCAGCGCCCGATGGATCGGAGGGGCGGCGTGCCAGCGTGGAAATAGCGAAAGAGGGATAGTGATGCAGCCGTGGCGCGGGATATCGAGCACTTCCTGCGGCAGCAGCAACCCGTATGCAGCCACGACCATCACATCGTGCGGCGTTGCCCGCAACGTATCGATGGCCGCGCCCGCTTCGGCGGGATATTTGCCGTTGCGTCGCAGCGAAGGCGGCTGCGCCACGGCCAAGCCGTGCTCGAGCGCATAACGCTTCACTGCGCTCGCCTGCAGCTTCATTCCGCGTCCGGCCGGGCGATCGGGCTGCGTAAGAACGAGCGCGATGGGGAACCCCGCCGCATCGATGGCGGCAAGCGCGGCGGCCGCGAATTCGGGCGTACCGGCAAAGATGATGCGCAGCGAATGTGTCATGGATTCGAACGAATGACTTGTGCGCTCACATCGCGTGGGCGAGCTTTTTCATCTTTGTCTTGATTCGCGTCTGCTTGAGCGGCGAAAGATACTCGACGAAAACCCGTCCCATCAAGTGATCCATCTCGTGCTGAATGCAGACGGCCAACAGGCCCTCGCAATCGAGCTCGAATGGCTCGCCGCGCTCGTTGAGCGCACGCACGCGAACCTTCTCGGCCCGCTCGACGCTGTCATAGATGCCCGGCACGGAGAGACACCCCTCTTCGGCGAGCTTGCGCTCATCGCTGGACCAGACGATCTCGGGGTTGATGAACGCGCGCAGCTCGTCGTGCGTTTCCGAGACGTCGATGACGATGACGCGCTCGTGAACGTCGACCTGAGTCGCCGCCAACCCTACGCCGGGCGCGGCATACATCGTTTCCGCCATATCGGCGACGAGCTTGCGGATGCGGTCGTCCACGGTTGCGACGGGCTTCGCGATCTTGTGCAGGCGTTTATCGGGGTAATGCAGGATGTTCAGTAATGCCATGGTCGGAAAGTTACTGGCGCTCGAGCAGCCACGCCAGGGTGGTGCCGCGCGAATCAACGATTGCCGTATGCGGCGATAGGCCGATCGGCTGGCTTGTGCCGCCGTGGCCGCACACCGAAGATAGCTCAACGTCGCGGGGAGCTTTGCCCGGGAAGCCTGAATGGGCGAGGGCTCGCGCGTTATCGGTGAGGGCACGGGGGACTTTTCGGATGGTGAAAATTTTAACATGCCGCGGGTGTGTCCGCTGGCAGTCGAGCCGCATACGATGAAAACGCTGCCCATGACCGACGATGAACGTGCCGCGTGGCTGGCTTTGGCAAGCGCGCGCAGTCTCACGCCCGCTGCGCTGCGGGCACTGCTTGCCGCCTTCGGCATGCCGCAGGCCCTGCGAAGCCAACCGTTCGACGCGCTCGCGGAGGTCGCGGGCGAGGCGGCAGCCCACGCGGTCCTCGCGCCATTGCCCGCGGGTTTCGAAGCCGAAGTCGCCGGCGTCGCCACGTGGTGCGCACAGCCGGGCAACGCGCTGGTCACACTTGCCGATCCCGCCTATCCGAGCACGTTGCTCGCCATGCCCGATCCCCCACCGGTGCTGTATGTCAAAGGGGATTTGGCGCTGCTGCATGCGAGCGCCATCGCGCTCGTCGGCAGCCGCAACGGTACGCCGCAAGGGCTCGAAGACGCCGCGCACTTTGCGCGTGAGCTCGCCGCGGCGGGCCTTGTCGTCGTCTCCGGCCTGGCGCTGGGTATCGATGCGGCGGCTCACCGCGGCGCGCTCTCGGTCGCCGGGCCCACCGTGGCTGTCATCGGAACCGGCATCGACATCGTCTATCCCGCGGCGCATCGCGAGCTCGCCCATCGGATCGCGGCGCACGGGGCCCTCGTCTCGGAATGGCCGCTGGGCACGCCGGCGCGGCCCTCGCATTTCCCGCAGCGCAACCGGCTCATTGCCGGGCTTTCGAAGGGTGTGTTGATCGTCGAGGCGGCGCTTCGCTCGGGCTCGCTCATCACGGCGCGGCTTGCCAACGAGATGGGGCGCGACGTCTTTGCGCTGCCGGGGTCGATCCACTCGCCGCTCTCGCGCGGCTGCCATCGCCTGATCAAAGAAGGCGCCCGACTGACCGAGGAGCCCGCGGAGATCCTGGAAGAGCTGGGGCTGGCTAGCAGGCCTGGGCCTCGCGCCGCTCCGATAGCCCCGCACATTGGATCGTCATCGGCACCCACACCCATGCCCGCCCCGGTATCCGATGCGAGCACGGCACCGATCCATGCGCACGACAGCCACGCCGCGCGCGTGATCGCTGCACTCGGCCACGCGCCGGCCACACTTGCAGTTCTCGCCGGACGCACCGATATCGACGGTGCGGGATTGCAGGCGGCGCTGCTGCAGCTCGAGCTGGCAGGCGACGTGACCGCGCTGCCGGGTGGCCGCTTCGTACGCACCGCATCGCGCGGGAGCTAAGTCCTGCCGCGTCTGCCGTGCTACATTCGCTCGAAACGAACATTGTCCGACACAGGAAGACCCAGCATGCCCGCGCTGAATCTCGATACCGACTCCGACCGGATCGCCGAGCGCGTCACCGACAGCAACACGCTCCTCGTTGCCTGCCTTTGCGCACAGTGGTGCGGCACGTGCCGCGACTACCGCGCCGAATTCGATCGGCTTGCCGATGCTCACCCCGAAGTCTGCTTCGCCTGGATCGACATCGAAACGCACGCGGATCGCTTCGACGACCTCGACGTCGAAAACTTCCCGACTCTGCTGATCGAAGACGGCATCACGACGCGCTTTTTCGGCACCGTACTGCCGCATATTTCGATCGCCGAGCGCCTGCTCTCCGATCTCACGGCGTTGCCGCCGGCGGTTGGGGCGCCGAAGCTGAGGCCCGCGCTCACCGCAGCCTGACCCTTTTTCCTATCGGTGCTCCAGGCTCCACGCGTCATTCGGCACGTGCGATGCTTGTCTCCCGCGTTTGTGCAGACTTTGGAAAAACCCGCTTGAAAACACAGGCGTTTTCCAATCGTCGGGCGCCCTGAGCGCGCCGTGTGCTATAAAGCGGTCGTTAAAGGAACCACTATACGGGGATTGACCCCGGACACCATTACATCCTGTCATGTCCAAAGCACTGATCATTGCGGAGAAGCCCTCGGTCGCGAACGATATCGCGCGAGCACTCGGCGGCTTCACCAAACATGACGAGTACTACGAAAGCGACGAGTACGTCCTCTCGTCGGCCGTCGGCCATCTGCTCGAGATCGCAGCGCCGGAAGAATATGAGGTCAAGCGGGGCAAATGGAGTTTTGCCCACCTGCCGGTCATTCCGCCGCACTTCGACCTCAATCCGATCGCCAAGAGCGAATCGCGGCTCAAGGTACTGACCCGATTGATCAAGCGCAAGGATATCGACCGCCTCATCAACGCGTGCGACGCGGGGCGCGAAGGCGAGCTGATCTTCCGGCTGATCGTTCAGCATGCGAAAGCCAAACAGCCGGTTCAGCGGTTGTGGCTGCAATCGATGACGCCCGCCGCAATCCGCGATGGCTTCGCACACTTGCGCAGCGATGGCGAGATGCAACCGCTGGCGGATGCGGCCCGATGCCGTTCCGAGGCTGATTGGCTCGTCGGCATCAATGGCACGCGCGCGATGACGGCCTTCAACAGCAAGGGCGGCGGCTTTTTCCTGACCACCGTCGGGCGCGTGCAGACGCCAACGCTGTCGATCGTCGTCGAGCGCGAGGAGAAAATCCGACGCTTCGTGCCGCGCGATTACTGGGAAGTGCGTGCCGAATTCGTTTGCGCGGGCGGCTTTTACGAAGGGCGCTGGTTCGATACGAAGTTCAAGCGCGACGAGTTCGACCCGGAGAAACGCGATTCCCGGCTGTGGAGCCTGGCCGCCGCCGAGACAGTGGTGGCCGCATGCCGCGATCAGATCGGCATCGTCAGCGAGGAATCGAAACCTTCGACGCAGCTCTCGCCGCTGTTGTTCGATCTGACGAGCTTGCAGCGCGAGGCGAACGGGCGCTTCGGCTTTTCCGCGAAGAACACGCTCGGGCTCGCACAAGCGCTGTATGAAAAGCACAAGGTGCTCACTTACCCGCGAACCGATGCGCGCGCGCTGCCGGAAGACTATATCGGCACCGTCAAAAGCACGCTCGAGATGCTGAAGGAAAGCAACAACTATCTGCCGTTTGCGAAGCAGGTACTCGACAAGAGCTGGGTCAAGCCCAACAAACGGATCTTCGACAATTCGAAGATCAGCGATCACTTCGCCATCATCCCGACGCTGCAGGCACCGAAGGCGCTCTCCGAGCCCGAGCAAAAGCTCTACGATCTCGTCGTCAAGCGCTTTCTCGCCGTGTTCTTTCCGGCAGCCGAATATCGCGTGACGACGCGGATCACCGAAGTGGTGGGCCACCACTTCAAGACCGAAGGCAAGGTGCTCGTCGAGCCCGGCTGGCTCCAGGTCTATGGGCGCGAGACGGGCGGCGAGGAAGCCAACCTCGTACCGGTGCAAAAAGACGAAAAGGTCAAGACCGACAAGATCGCCGCCCACGAACTCACCACCAAGCCGCCTGCACGCTATAACGAAGCGACGTTGCTGTCGGCCATGGAAGGTGCCGGCAAGCTCGTGGAAGACGACGAGTTGCGCGAAGCAATGGCCGCCAAGGGGCTGGGCACACCGGCCACGCGCGCGGCCATCATCGAAGGGTTGCTCGGCGAAAAGTATCTCGTGCGCGAAGGGCGGGAGCTCATTCCCACCGCGAAGGCGTTCCAGCTCATGACATTGCTGCGCGGCCTGGGCGTGAAAGAGCTGACCGCGCCCGAGCTCACCGGCGAGTGGGAGCACAAGCTGGCGCAGATGGAGCGGGGCAACCTTGCGCGCGATGCCTTCATGCAGGAAATCGCGCGCATGACGCAAACGATCGTCAAACGCGCGAAGGAATACGATTCCGATACGATCCCGGGCGATTACGCGACGTTGACGACGCCCTGTCCGAACTGCGGCGGGCAAGTCAAAGAGAATTACCGGCGGTTCGCTTGCACGCAATGCGAGTTCTCGATTTCGAAGATTCCGGGCAGCCGCCAGTTCGAAATCGACGAGGTCGAAACGCTGCTCGCCAAGAAGGAGATCGGACCGCTTTCGGGCTTTCGCAGCAAGATGGGACGGCCTTTTTCCGCCATCCTGAAGCTCACGTTCGATGACGAAATCAAGAACTACAAGCTCGAGTTCGATTTCGGTCAGGACCAGGGCGGTGAAGACGGCGAGGCGCCGGATTTCTCCGAGCAGGAACCCGTCGGCGCATGTCCGAAGTGCCATGCGCGCGTCTTCGAGCACGGCATGAGCTATGTTTGCGAGAACTCTGTTGCGCTTCCTAAAACTTGCGACTTCCGCTCGGGCAAGGTCATCTTGCAGCAGGAAATCGCGCGCGAGCAGATGGCGAAGTTGCTCGAAGCGGGCCGCACCGATTTGCTGACCGGCTTCAAGTCGTCGCGCACCGGGCGCAATTTCAAGGCTTACCTCGTCAAGCAGAGCGACGGCAAGATCGGCTTCGAGTTCGAGAAGAAGGAGCCGAAGGAGCCCTCGGCCAAGACCGCGGCCAAATCGAGCGCCCGCGCCGAAGCGTCATCGACCGATGGGTCGGCCGCGGATGACGTTGAAACGACAGTGGCGACGGCTCGCAAGACGGCGACCAAGACAGCAGGCAAGGCGGCCACAAAAACAACCGCCAAGCCGGCAGCAAAGGCGCCGGCCAAGAAGGCGGCGGCAAGGAAAGTCGGCGCTTGAGCGCGCGAGCCTGACGAGGCCGGCGGTCAGGGACTGGCGTTTCAGCGTTTCAGCGTTTCAGCGTTTCAGATGTCGGTCGGAGCGACTGCGTTGGCAGCCGCCCTGACCGAACACCACACTGCTCGACGGCTGGTGCTCCCCTGCGTGGCGGCCATCGCCGTTAGAGCGGCGTCGGGGTACTCATGCGCGAACGGCCTGCTCTGGGCACTTTCGAGAGCGCGCCGTCGTGGCGAGCACCGGCGTACCGCTTTTCCTCATCCTCGAGCGGCTGCGGCGTTTCGCGTTCTTCCGCGGCAGCCTGAAGCGGAGCCGCAACGGGCAACGCCTTGCCATCCTTGAGCCAAAGCTCTCCCAGAGTGCCGTTGGGCGTCTGGCTGAAGTGCTCGACGAGATGGTCGATGAAGGTCCGCACCTTGGCCGGCAAATGGCGTCGGCTCGGATAGCCGATGTTCACTTCGACCTGCGGCAGCCGATAATCCGACAGCACCCGCACCAGATTGCCGCGCGTGGCGTCGCTACCGATCAGATAGCTTGGCAGAATCGCGATGCCCATGCCGAGCAGCGCGAATTGGCGAAGCATCTCGGTGTTGTTCGCCACGATCACGTTCGACGGCCGCACGCGGACCTCACCCTCGGGGCCCGTGAATACACGTTCATCGCCCCAATATTCGGAAGGCAGACTCAGGCAGGCGTGATCGACCAATTGCTCCGGCCGTGTCGGCGTCCCGTGCTTTTCGAGGTACGCGGGCGTGGCGCAGACGATCATGCAGCCCGTGGTCAGGCGGCGCGTGACGATGCTTGCGCTGCGCATTTTCTGGGCGATGACGATGCCGACGTCGAACCCCTCTTCGACGAGATCGACGCCCCGATCGACGAGCGTCAGGTCCGGCAAGACTTTGGGATAGCGTTCGACATACGTCTGAAGCACCGGCGCGAGATTGTGCAGACCGAAAACGACGGGCGCCACGATGCGCAGCGTGCCGACCGGCTCGTGATTGCGCGCGACCACCATCTGCTCGACGTCTTCGAGTTCGTCGAGGATTTGCCTCGCGCGTTCCAGATAGACCTGGCCAGATTCGGTCAACGAGAGGCTGCGCGTGGTGCGGTTGAGCAAGCGCGTGCCGAGCCGGGCTTCCAGGTCGGCGACATGTCGCGTGGCAACGGCGTTCGAGATGTCCATCGCGCCGGCCGCACGAGCAAAACTGCCGAGATCCGCCACTTTCACGAACACACGCATCGACTGCAAATGATCCATTGACGACTCCTGCCGCTGTGATTACCCAGAAAAAAATTCCCGAGCCAATTCGTAATTGTCCTACGACTGCGAAAAGAGCGCAGAGTTGCTTCGCATCGGCGATTTTCGGAAATTAAAATCGCGACGGATCACCTTAACGGGGAAAGGGCAACGTCCAGCGTGCGCCAACGCGTAAAAAATCGCCGCAAGGCGGCGGTTTACTACGAGCGAGCACCGGCGAGGTGCACTAATAAAGGGACGGAAAGGCTGAGCGAGGGGAGACGGCAGAGCCGGCGGCGCGGGAATGGACTCGTCGCGCGCCGCCGAAAGAGATCGTCAGCGGGCCGCGAGCCGACTTTCGATGCCCGCCTTGGCGCGCGTCAGCGCATCGGGCAGACCGTGATGGAGTTTGTCGAAGAGCTCCGCATGCAACGCGAGTTCGTCACGCCAGGCTGCATCGTCGACCGAAATCACCTGCTCGAATTGTTCGCGCGTAAAACCGAGGTTGGTCCAGTCGATATCCTCGTAGCGCGGCGAGATGCCGAAGGCGTGATCCACGCCTTCGGCGCGGCCTTCGATGCGGCCGATCATCCAGCGCAGCACACGCATGTTCTCGCCGAAGCCCGGCCAGACGAACTTGCCGTCCGGTCCTTTGCGGAACCAGTTGACGCAGAAGATTTTCGGCACCTTGCCGCCGAGCGACTCGATGCGTTCGCCCACGCTGAGCCAGTGGCCGAAGTAGTCGGCCATGTTGTAGCCGCAAAACGGCAGCATCGCGAACGGGTCGCGCCGTACCACGCCTTGCTGCCCTGCCGCCGCGGCCGTCGTTTCCGAGCCCATCGTCGCCGCCATATAGACGCCCTCGACCCAGTTGCGTGCTTCGGTCACGAGCGGCACGGTGCTCGAACGCCGCCCACCGAAAATGAAAGCATCGAGCGGCACCCCCGACGGGTTCTCCCAATCGGGATCGATGGAGGGGCATTGCGCTGCCGGTGCCGTGAAGCGCGCGTTCGGATGAGCCGCCTTGCGGCCCGTCTCCTTGGCGATCGCGGGCGTCCAATCCTGCCCTTGCCAGTCGATCAGATGGGCGGGTGGCGTATCGGTCATGCCCTCCCACCAGACGTCGCCATCGTCGGTCAGCGCCACGTTCGTGAAGATGACGTTGCCCTTTAACGTCGCCATGGCGTTGTAATTCGTTTTCTCGCTCGTGCCTGGCGCGACACCGAAGTAGCCCGCCTCCGGATTGATCGCGTACAGGCGTCCATCCTTGCCGGGCTTGATCCAGGCGATATCGTCGCCGATCGTCGAGATCGACCAGCCGCTCATGCCAGCCGGGGGAATCAGCATCGCGAAGTTCGTCTTGCCGCAGGCCGACGGAAACGCGGCCGCCACGCGATACTTGCGTCCCTCGGGCGAGGTGACCGTGAGAATCAGCATATGTTCGGCAAGCCAGCCTTCCGTGCGGCCCATCGTCGATGCGATGCGCAGCGCGAAGCATTTCTTGCCCAGCAGCGCATTGCCGCCATAGCCCGAGCCGAAGCTCCAGATTTCGCGCGCTTCCGGGAAATGCACGATGTACTTGGTGTCGTTGCAAGGCCACGGCACGTCGGTGCTGCCCTCGGCGAGCGGTGCGCCGACCGAATGCACGCAAGGCACGAAGCTGCCGTCCGTGCCGAGTACTTCGTAGACCTGCCGCCCCATGCGCGTCATGATTCTCATGTTGACTACGACATAGGGACTATCCGTCAGCTCGATGCCGATGTGGGCAATGGGCGAGCCCAGCGGCCCCATCGAAAACGGTACGACGTACATCGTTCGTCCGCGCATCGCACCATCGAAGAGCCCGTCGAGCGTCGCGCGCATTTCTTGCGGATCGACCCAGTTGTTGGTCGGCCCCGCGTCCTCGCGGCGCTTCGAGCAGATAAAGGTGCGATCTTCGACGCGCGCGACGTCCGAGGGCGCCGAGCATGCGAGGTAGGAATTGGGTCGCTTGGCGGGATTCAGTCGTTTGAGCGTGCCCGCCTGGACCATATCGTTGCAAAGGCGGTCATACTCTTCTTGTGAGCCGTCACACCAGACGATGCGCTCGGGCTTCGTCAATGCCGCGACGCGCTCGACCCACTCGAGCAACTTGCGATGTCTGACGAATGCTGGCGCATCGATGGTGGGCGCGCCCGCCGAGGCGGATGATTGATTCATCGAGCTGTCTCCGTTTTATGGTCGTGGAAGGGAAACGGTCGGGGCTCGCTGACGCTGCATGCGAGAGGCATGTGCGGCGCATCTATGCCGCGCGGGCACAGAAGAAACGGCGCGTCAGGAGCTTCGCGGCTTGCGCGTCGCCGCGGCAAGCTGCTAAAAAGGAGCGGGTCTGTCTACCGATGGAGCCAGGGAGCATGGTGACCCAAAGCCTCGCATAGCGCATGCCAGCTCCTATTTCGTGACAGGTGGAACCGGGAAGCATATCACCGCGTCTATTGCGTTCATCGTGCGCTGCAAAACCAAACTTGCCCTATGAAAATTGCCATACTCGACGACTACCAGGATGCAGTTCGTAAACTCGATTGCTTTCAAATGCTTGCCAATCATGAGGTGAAGGTGTTCAACAACACCGTTCGCGGCCTGGGGCAGCTGGCAAGCCGTCTGGCGGAAGTCGACGCGCTCGTGCTGATTCGCGAGCGTACGCGTGTGACCTCGCAACTGCTCGACAAGTGCCCGCATCTGCGGATGATCAGCCAAACGGGCAAGGTGTCGAGCCATATCGATCTCGATGCCTGTACCGAGCGCGGCATTGCGGTGCTGGAGGGCGTCGGCTCGCCCACCGCACCGGCCGAGCTGACGTGGGCGCTCATCATGGCCGCGCAGCGGCGCATTCCGCAGTACGTCGCCAACTTGAAGCAGGGCGCCTGGCAGCAATCAGGATTGAAAACATCCGCGCTGCCGCCGAACTTCGGCCTCGGCCAGTTGCTGCACGGGCATACGCTCGGCATCTGGGGCTACGGCAAGGTCGGCCGCCTGTTGGCCGGGTATGGCAGGGCGTTCGGCATGCGCGTTTTGATTTGGGGGCGCGAGCACTCGCTCGAAGCCGCGAAGGCCGACGGCTATGAAGCGGCCGAAAGCCGCGAAGCCTTCTTCGAGCAAAGCGACGTGCTCTCGATCCACTTGCGACTCCATGACGACACGCGCGGTATCGTCAAACAGGCCGATCTGATGCGCATGAAGCCCACTGCGCTTTTCGTCAACACGAGCCGCGCGGAGCTGCTCGAGGAAAACGCGCTCGTCAATGCGCTGTCGCATAACCGGCCCGGAATGGTCGCCGTCGATGTCTACGAGAGCGAGCCGATCCTGCAAGGCTATGGGCTGCTGCGCATGGAGAACGTGATCTGCACGCCGCATATCGGGTATGTCGAGCGCGAGAGCTACGAGCTGTATTTCAGTGGCGCCTTCAAGAACATCCTCGCGTTCGATGAGGGCGATACTTCGAGTGTCGTCAATCCGGAGGCACTGTCGAGTGTGAAGCGGCGTTGAGCGGCGTTGAGCGGCGTTGCGCATGCGCGTGGCTTGCACCGCATGCGCGTTATTGTTTTTTGCGCTTCGACATTGGCTTATGCCGCTACGTTGTCGAGCTGCGGCAAGCGACGCAAGAATGCCTCGCCATCCTGCCGACCGAGGTCGTAGGCAGGACGCATCAGCGCGGGCTGCGTGTAATCCCAGCTCGAGATCGGTACTTTGCGCGAAGGCTGCACATAAAGGCGCTGCTGTTCGCCGTGTGCAACGACGAACGTCTGCGGACGTGGATAGCGGCGCGTCACCATGACGAGCACACACCCCGGCGAGGCATCGAGCGCCCCGACGGGCACGTTGTCGACCATCCCGCCGTCGAGCACCGGTTTGCCGTCGCGGCGCAAAACCGGTGTGAAGGGTGGCGTGCAGGACGATTGCAGAATCAAGTCCGCGAGCGCATCGACGCTCGTGCAGTCCTGCGCGCGGACGTATTCCGGCCGGAAACCCAGGGTACGGCCCAGCGTCGGATGCAATGTCTTGCGCAGATGTTTTTCGATGTTGTAGGCGATGAGACCGGCCGCGACCGAGACGTGGGCGCCGAGCCAGCGCGGCACATGCGACACGCCGATGCGGATTTCGGGAGCGTTGGCCAGCTGGGCGAACGATTCGCCGTAGATGTCGAGCAGGGCCTGGCGGTAGATCCGATAGTGCGGGAATACCGATGCGCCGCGGCGCCAGAGGTTGCCCCAGTAGGCGTTTTTGGTGTTGCCGCGCAGGGCCTCGTCGTAATAGCGCATGACCCATTGGGAGTCGCGCGTATAGAGCATGCAGGCCGTGGCGGCGCCGGCAGAAATACCGGCGATGATGCGGGGCTTCAGCGCGAGTTCGGGTTGCACCACTTCCCAGAAACCGGCCTGCCACCAGCAACGGTTACCGCCGCCGGCGAAGACGACTTGATCGAACATGTTGGGCGATTTTTTTCTTTGGTTTGGCGGGTTTGGGGAGGTTGCCGGGCCGGCCGCGGGCGATTGGATGCGCGCAGCGAGGGCGCAATCATACCGGCGGCCCGTACGTTGGATCAAAGAAGAAGGCCTCGGAAAGACGGCTGGACCGCGCGGCGGCGTCGCTGTATCGGCGGCTGGCTGCAGATTTTTTAGGGAAACAGCACCAGGGACTAGCCAAGCAAAAAAAAGTCCTGCATAATTGATGATCTCTTGGGGCGTTAGCTCAGTTGGTAGAGCAGCGGACTCTTAATCCGTAGGTCGAGTG
>CBJLAJ010000010.1:0-76451 GCA_966421005.1 uncultured Paraburkholderia sp. | reverse complement strand
CCTCGCCGCCGACGCCACCAACGGCGCTCTCGGCGGCCGCGCCGACGAGTTCAACGCCGCCAAGTCGGCGCTCGACGCCAACTCCGACGACCTGACCAAGGACATCGCCGGCGTCTACGGCCCCGAGGCGGGCAACGCCTTCGGGCCGCTGTGGAAGAAGCACATCGTGCTGCTCGTGGACTACACGACGGCCGTGGCCGGCAAGCAGCAGGCCAACCGCGCGGCCGCGGCCGCGCACTGCCGTACAGAGGACGAGAGCTGGCGTCTGCGCAAGGACGGTTCGCGTTTTTGGGCCAACGTCATCATTACCGCCGTCTACGGGCAGCAACGCGAGCTGATCGGATTCGCGACAGTCACGCGCGATATGACGGAGCGCAACGAGTTGCGGCAGCTGCAATACGCGAGCGAGCTTGCGGCGCGCATCGAGGCCGCACGCGAGGAGGAAAAAAAGCGTATCGCGCGCGAATTGCACGACGATCTTGGCCAGCAGTTGACGGCGCTCAAGATGGGGCTCGCCACAGTGCTCGCCGACGACAATGCCCGGGCCGCGCAATTGCGCGATGCGGTCGATCGCGCCATCGTCTCGGTGCGCCGCCTCGCCGCGGGCCTACGTCCCGCCGCGCTCGACGATTTCGGCCTCGTGCCCGCCCTCGAATGGCTCGTCGACGATTTCCGGCGGCGCTCCGGTCTGCATATCTCGCTCGTGACGGAAACGCAGGACGCGACATTCAACGAAGGAGCCTCCACGGCGCTCTTTCGGATCGTGCAAGAGAGCCTCAGTAACGTGATGCGTCATGCGAAGGGCGCCACTGCCGTGACGGTGGCGCTGATCTGTGCCGCGTCGATTTGCGATTTGAAGATCATCGACAACGGTACGTCCGGGGTTCCGAGCAGTGACGATGTCGTCGAAGGTCGGCGTGATCGGCCGCCGCCCTCGGGGCTCGCCGGTATTCGTGACCGCGTGCGCCGTCTCGGCGGTTCGGTGACGGCCGGCCCCGCTGTCGAAGGCGGCTTCAGCGTGCACATATCGATTCCTCGATACGCGGTTGAATGACGTCCGACTGGCTTGCCGGGTTTGCATCGACCTTGAAACTAACTAACGCATGAATTAAATTGGGAGCATGAGCAAGCCTTCATCCGGCACGCCGAGGCCGCGTGGGCGCCGGCGCGCCGCGCCCGATCTCGACGGGCGGGAGCGTCTATTGGATCGCGCGACCGAGCTTTTCGCCGCGCAGGGCATCGCCGCGACGACGATGGCGCAGATCGCCTCCGCGGCGGACGTGACTTCGGCGATGGTCCACTACTACTTCAAGAATCGCGAGACGCTGCTCGATATCGTCGTAGAGGAGCGCATCGTGCGCGCCATTCACTTCGTCTGGCAAGTCGGCGAGGCGGGGCTCGACGCGGATGCGGCGCAACTCGCGCACGAGCTCGCCGATCGTCTGTTCGACGTCACGGGCCGGATGCCCTGGCTGCCCTCCTTGTGGTTGCGCGAAGTCGTCAACGAAGGCGGGCTGTTGCGCGAGCGGCTGCTTGCCCGCATTCCAGTGGATAACCTCCGGCGCTTCGCGCGGCGCATCGAAGCCGCGCAGCAAGCTGGCCTCGTGAATCCCGATATCGAGGCACCGCTTCTTTTCCTGTCGATACTCGGGCTCGTGATGCTGCCGCTCGCGACCGCGACGATCTGGCAAGGCCTGAACAAAATGCCCAAGCTCGGGCGCGATGCGCTGCATCGGCACGTCACCGCGTTGTTGACGAGCGGCTTGCAACCGGCACCGGCTGCCCGGGCACGCGGCGGTGCTCATATGGCGATACGGAACCGCACATGAAGCCGCGCATCAGGCGGCTCGGGATGCCGCGGATCGGTCCTTTCGCTCAGCATCGGGCGATGCTGGGTGTCCTGGCCGTGGCAGTGGGCCTTGCCGCCGGCGGTTGCTCGCGCGAACAACCCGTGAGCTGGCAGGGGTACGCGGAGGGTGAATTCGTTTATCTCGCGTCGTCGCAATCGGGCACGCTCGCGCAATTGGACGCGCACCGTGGACAGCAGATCGCGGCCGGCACGACGGTCTTTACGCTCGAGTCCACCTACGAAACGGCCGCGCTCGATCAGGCGTCGCACCAGTTGAGCGCAGCCCGCGCCCAACTTGCCGATATTTCGAGCGGCAAGCGCCCCCCGGAGGTCAATGTGACGAAGGCGCAACTCGCGCAGGCCGTGGCGAATGCGCACAAGGCCGCTCAACAATTGGCGCGCGACGAAGCGCAGTATCGGGCGGGGGGTATTGCGAAGGCCCAGCTCGACGATTCGCGTGCGCAGGCCGACGCCAGCGCTGCACAGGTGCGTGAATTGACGAATCAGGTGGCCGTTGCCCGGTTGCCCGCTCGCGCACAACAGATCGGTGCCCAGAAGGCTCAGGTCGATGCGGCGCAGGCGCTTGTCAACGAGGCACAGTGGAAGCTCGATCAAAAGCGCGTCGTCGCCGCGCAGGCCGGAACCGTCTACGACACGCTGTATCGCGTCGGCGAATGGGTGCAAGCCGGCAATCCGGTCGTTCAGATGTTGCCGCCGGAGAACGTCAAGGTCAGGTTCTTCGTGCCGGAGGCGGTGATTGGCGGGCTCGCTGCAGGCCGCAAAGTCATGGTCCATTGCGATGGCTGCGCAGCCGATGTCCCAGCGACGATCACCTACGTGTCCCACGAAGCCGAGTACACGCCGCCGGTCATCTATAGCAACGAGACGCGTGCAAAGCTCGTCTTCATGGTGGAAGCTCATCCCGCCCTGGCCGATGCGGCGAAGCTGCACCCTGGCCAGCCGGTGGAGGTTCGTCTGCCATGAGCGCATCCGAGAACGGCTATGCCATCGATGTGCACGGGCTCAACAAGCGATTCGGAGCCAAGCATGTCGTCAAGGATGTCTCGTTGCAGGTGCGGCGCGGCGAAATTTTCGGCTTTCTCGGTCCGAACGGAAGCGGCAAGACCACCTCGATCCGGATGATGTGCGGTCTCCTGACACCCGACTCGGGCAGCGGCACGTGTCTCGGCTTCGACATTGTGCGCGAGAGTGCCCAGATCAAGCGCCACGTGGGTTACATGACGCAACGTTTCTCCTATTGGGACGATCTCTCGATTCGCGAGAATCTCGATTTCGTTGCGCGCGTCTACGAAATGCGGAACCGTAAGGAGACGGTCGAACGTTCGCTCGAATCGCTGGGTCTTGCCAAGCGCGCGGATCAGTTGGCCGGGGCACTGTCGGGCGGCTGGAAGCAGCGGCTCGCCCTCGCTGCCTGCATGCTGCATGAACCGGAACTGCTGTTGCTCGACGAGCCGACAGCCGGTGTCGATCCGAATGCACGCCGGGAGTTCTGGGAGGAGTTGCATCGGCTGGCGGCGCGCGGCATTTCGGTGCTCGTCAGTACCCATTACATGGACGAGGCCGAGCGTTGCCACAAGCTCGCCTATATCGCGGACGGCATGCTGCTCGCGCAGGGCAGCGCGGCCGAGGTGATCGAGGCGCAGCATCTCAGCACCTGGAGCATCGAGGGAAAGGGGCTGACGGCGCTGTCCGAGCAATTGAAATCCATGCCCGGTGTGGACCAGACGGTGGTTTTCGGTTCCGCGCTGCACGTGAGCGGAAGCGATCGCGAGGCGCTTGCCGCCACCCTTGGCGAAATCGAAAAAGGCGGCGCCGCGCCAGGGCAACGACCGTTGCGCGTTGCGCCCATTGCGACGGGTCTGGAAGACGTCTTCATCTACCTGATGACGCGTGCGCCGCACGACGGTGGCAACCCGGGGGGACAGCCATGAGCGATGCGCCCGCTTCGCGATTTGCGCGCTTTTCTTTCGGGCGGTGGTGGAGCATCGTGCAAAAGGAGTTCTTGCAGCTGCGGCGCGACCGCGTAACGTTCGCGATGATCGTCGGTATCCCTATCATCCAGCTCGCGCTCTTCGGCTTCGCAATCAATGACGATCCGAAGCACTTGCCGACCGCGGTCGTGGTGTCGGACCAAAGCCCGTTCGTACGCAGTTTTATTGCGGCGTTGAAGCATTCCGAGTATTTCGATGTGGTCGAGACGTTGCCCGACGAGGCATCGGGGCATCGCGCGCTTGCTCGCGGCGATGTGCAGTTCGTCGTCAGTGTCCCCGTCGATTTCTCTCGGCGGCTGCTGCGCGGCGAGCATCCGTCTTTGCTTGTCGAAGCCGACGCCACCGATCCCGTCGCGACCGGCTCCGCGCTGCAGGCATTGCCGAGTCTCGTGCAACCGGTGGCGGATAAAGACCTCACGGGAGCGCTTGCGCATTTGAACGGGCGCCCCGCCGCATTCGGGATTGCGGTGCATCGGCTTTACAACCCGGAGGGCATTACGCAGTACAACGTCGTGCCGGGCTTGATCGGCGTGATTCTCACGATGACGATGGTCATGATGACGGGGCTCGCGATCACGCGCGAGCGCGAGCGGGGCACCATGGAAAATCTGCTTGCAACGCCGGTGCAGCCGCTCGAAGTCATAACTGGCAAGATCGTTCCTTATGTTTTCATCGGTCTGCTGCAGGTGTCGATCATTCTTGCCGCGGCGCGCCTCGTTTTTCACGTGCCGTTTACCGGTAGCCTCATTGCGTTGTATGTGGCCGCATTACTGTTCATCGCGGCGAACCTGACCGTCGGCATCACGCTCTCGTCACTTGCACAAAACCAGTTGCAGGGTATGCAGCTGACCTTTTTCTATTTCCTGCCGAGCATCTTGCTGTCCGGCTTCCTGTTTCCGTTCGCTGGTATGCCCGTCTGGGCGCGCTTCATCGGCGATCTGCTGCCACTCACCTATTTCACGCGCCTCGTGCGCGGCATTCTGCTCAAAGGAATCGGCTGGTCCGATATGTGGCCTTCGATATGGCCGCTTGCCCTATTTACGGTTGTGGTCATGGGCGTCGCCGTGCGTTTTTATCGGCGCACGCTCGACTAGGGGCGCGCGATGAGGCTACGCGTCACCGTCTTGTCATCGATGCTCGCATTGAGCGCCTGCACGGTGGGGCCCGACTTCCATTCGCCGCCCGTGCCACGTACCCAGGGTTATACGCGTGAGCCGTTGCCGGCCGCAACGGCCGCTGCAAGCGGACCGGGCGGGGGCGCGCAACGCTTTGTCAGCTCGGATACCGCACCGCGCGCGTGGTGGCGGGCATTCGGCTCGGAGGAACTCGACCGGCTCGTGGACGAAGCGCTGCAACGAAGCCCGACAGTCGATGCCGCGCGTTCGCGCTTGATTGCCGCGCAGGAGGACTATCGCGCGCGGGCGGGCCAGACCGTATTGCCTACCGTCGATGCCGGTTTATCGGCGACGCGCCGCAAAGTCGATCTCGCTTCGTTCGGGTTGGCCAACACGGCGAGCCCTCCCCCCTTTACGCTCTACGACGCCTCGGTCAACGTAACCTACCTGCTCGATGTCTTCGGCGGCAACCGGCGCGCGCTCGAAGGAACGCGAGCACAGGTCGATTACGCGGCATTCGAACTCGATGCGGCACGGCTCTCGTTGGCGGGCAATGTGGTCTCGGCAACGATTCGCCGCGCATCGTTGCAGCGGCAACTGAACTTGACCCGGGAACTCGAAAGCGCGCAGGCGCGGCAGCTCGACATCATGGAGCGCCGACACATGGCGGGTGGCGTCGCCGAACTCGATGTTCGCGCCCAGCGAACGCTGCTCGAGCAAACGCGTGCGACGATACCGCCGCTTGCCGCGCAACTCGCGCAGACCGAGCATCGGCTTGCCGTGCTCGTCGGGCGGCCAAGCGCAGAGGCGAACTTCCGCGACATAGCGCTCGACGAATTGCGTCTGCCCGACATGCTGCCGGTCACTTTGCCCTCGACGCTGGCGCGCGAGCGACCCGACATTCGCGCTTCCGAAGCGTTGCTGCATCGCGCGAGCGCCGACGTGGGCGTCGCGACGGCGAATCTCTTTCCGCAATTCTCGATTACCGCGAGTGCCGGTTCGGAGCGCACGCATATCCGCGACATCCTGAACCAGTTCAACATCTGGAGTCTCGGTTTGAGCATGACGCAGCCGATTTTCCACGGCGGCGCGCTGCGGGCGCAACGGCGCGCGGCGCAGGCCACATACGACGCGGCGCGGGCCGATTATCGCGAGACGGTGCTGCAAGCGTTGCAACAGGTGGCCGATGCGCTGCAGGCATTGCAAAACGATGCGCAAGCGCTGCATGCGCGCGATGCGGCTTCCCGCGAAGCGCACGCGAGCCTGCGGATTGCCGGCGAGCGCTACGCCGCGGGCGGAATCAGCCAATTCGCGTTGGTGGATGCCGAGCGGCAGGCGCTGAACGCGACGCTCGAGCGCACGAAGGTCCAGGCTGACCGCCTCGCCGATACGGCTGCGCTCTATCAGTCGTTGGGCGGCGCGGTGCTGGACGCGGACGATGCGCATGAAACGCGCAACCGACATGACGCATCGACACCGGCCGTTCAGAATTGATAATCGACCGAAAGATCGACGACGCCCGAGGCGCGGCGCTGGACGATCGGGCTGTTGGCCGCTCTCCCGACGAGCTGTTGATAGGCCGCGTTGCCTGTCACGAGCCAATGTTTGCTCGCCATCCATGTGGCGGCAACCCCGAATCCGACTGACTTGACGCCCGCCGACGCATGATATTCGCGCAGACCCGAGCGCGCGGATTCATTGGCGTTGACGCCGAACCAGCTGTTCATATAACGGGAATCGGCGAACGTGACGGTTGGGCCGGCAAACCAATTGAAATTTTCCGAACTACCGGGCATGGGCATATAGGCGCCGAGATCGCCCACCCATCCATTGTCGCCGCCGATGGCGCGTCGCACGTCGGCGCGAACGACAAGCGGAAACGTTTTTGACACGACATACTCACCGAACAGATGCATCGTGGGCGCAGGGTTGATATTGTCCATCCCGTGCAGATGATCGAGATCGTCGGCTGCGCGCCTGCCGAGATCGTAGGACAACGCAATGCCGGCGCGCCAGTTCGGCCCGGTCAGTACGTTGGCGCCCAGCCCTTCGCCTGTGGAAAAGAAAAAGCGGTCGCGGTAGCGAACATCGATGCTCGGGCCCGCAAGCGTGTGGTAGCTGCTTGCACCGTCATAGCGCGGCTGAAAGCTGACCGATGGGCCGATCCGGATGCGCCAGGTCGGCAGTTGCGGCATGAACATCTGTTCGAGCGTGATGCCGGACGAGTACTGCCACTGTGCGAGCGGCGAGGGCGTTTGCGCGACGGCGGCGAGCGGAAATGCGGCGGCGCTCAGAAAGACGGCGAGGGCACGACGCGGTGCCGGTATGGAGATCGACATGGTTCGTTCCTGGTTGCTTTGTTTATCGGATGCCGCGCTCGGACGACGCCAATCGTGCCAGAAGCGGGAGCAATGTGCATGCCGAAGTGCGCAAGCTGGAAGCCGGGTTCATATTTTGCAATGCAATATCCCCGCGCGGAGTTGATGTACGACAAGGGAGCTGCTCGTGACCGACCCCAGCAAGGCCGATTCAAGCGAAGACGTGGTTCTGTGGCGTACGTTCCGCCCGGCGATGGCCGGCCACCGCCGTGTGCTGGTCGTGGACGACTACCGCGATGCGGCCGAAGCGTTGCAACTTTTGCTCGATGCCGATGGCTTCGAATGTCGCGCGACGAGCGATCCGCTCGAGGCGTGTTCGATCGCGCGCGATTGGCAGCCGTTCGCGGCGCTGCTCGACATCGCCATGCCGGGGCTCGATGGACTGGAACTCGCGCGGCGGCTGCGTGCCGATCCGAGCACCGCCGAAATGCTCCTGATCGCCTGTAGCGGCTATGCCTCGTCGTACGATCGCGAACGCGCACGTGAGGCCGGCTTCGATGCGCATTGCGCCAAGCCGTTGACGCCGCAGTTGATCTTGCGCGTGCTCGAGTTTACAAGCGCATGAGCGCGCACCCGCATATCGCAGCATGGCTGCTGACGCTCGCATGGGCGAGCGCCTGCGTGCATGCCGAGGAACCGCAGCGGCTCAATCGGGGCAACGATCCCTTCTTCTCCGTTTCGCAGGCGGTGGCCCATTGCCCCGAACCGCTCGGCCCGCTGGAAACCGACAGCGAGTGGCGGGCCGAAAGTCACTGGCGTGTCGAGCGTGGCAACAGCTGCTGGTGGGAAGGGCGGTGTCGGCTTTCGAACGGATATCTTTATGACAAGGAAATCGCCGAAGCGGTCAAACGGCGCCTCGCCAACATCGAACCGGCCACGCACTGGAAAGAAAGGACGACGCTCTGGTTGATGCTGCAACGCCGCTTCGTCTATGTGCAGGGATGCGTTGCACCCGGGTTCGACAAAAAAACGTTCCTTGCCGAACTCGCGAAAACAGCCGATGTCGAGCGTGTCATCGATGACACGGTGAACGCGGTGGACGATCCCGCCGCGAAACTCCCCTATCGTACGCTCGCAAATCCGGACGTTCTGCCGACCGATTCGAGCGAATGACGCTGCCTCGCGTCTTCACGTGAGCAAAGCGACTACCGCGGCCGGCCAAACGCTTCGCGCAATTTTCCTTTCGCACTTTCCAGCACGCGCCGACGCGTTTTCGGCAAATTCCTGCCCGCCCGGTTCAGATAGAAATTGAGCATCGACATGGCCGATTGATATGGCGTGCCACGGCGCCGCCGGCTTGCGAGCGATGAACGTTTCAGCGACTGGGCGATGTCCTCGGCGCTGCCCGATTTGAAAATGCCGGATTCGAGATCGAGTGCATCGCTCGTTTCCATCACGTGACGAGACCAGCGATGCGGCGACTTGCGCGGTTTGCGGCTCGACGCCTGTCCGTGCCGTTGTCGCGGCGGGTGGCCGGAGCGGCGACGGGTCGACGAATGGGAGGCGGTTGAACGGGTCATCGCTATGCCTTTCTGACAATGGAGTGGAATCGATTCGCGCGAACACGATGCTTTTTTTCAAGCGTGCAACGCCCGTGCCCTCGCCACAGCTGAATGCCCTGGTGCTGGCACGGAAGATGCCAACAATGCGAAAGCGCGTGCCTCGAGCCGCGGCGCGTGAGCGCGCCTTGCGGGCTGTCGGCGCAATTTGCCGTTTCACCACATTTTTCTTCCTACAACCGCGCAATTCTGGAGAGGACCATGGCTCAACAACCGTTTCTGACCGATGTCAAAGAAATCCGCAAGCGAGCCCGCCAACACATTTCGGAGGGCGCTGTGACGGCCGGATACAAGGCCGACCGCGAGACAGTGCTCAAGCTGCTGAACGACGCGCTTGCCACCGAACTCGTGTGCACGCTGCGTTACCGTCGTCACTATTTCATGGCGAAGGGCATTCATTCGAAGAGCGTTGCCGATGAGTTTCTGGAGCACGCCCAGGAGGAACTTGGCCACGCGGATCAGATCGCGGAGCGGATCGTACAACTGGGCGGTGCGCCGAACTTTTCGCCCGACGGGTTGCTGACGCGCAGCCACGCCGAATATGTCGAAGGCGAATCGCTCGTCGACATGATCGAGGAAGACCTGGTGGCCGAACGCGTCGCGATCGACAGCTACCGGGAAATCATCGATTACCTGGGCGAGAAGGACCCGACGTCGCGGCGCATCATGGAATCCATTCTCGCGGTGGAAGAGGAGCATGCCGACGATCTGGCGGACCTCCTGGCAGGATTGCCCGCTGAATTGAAGAAATGAGTGAAGAATCAGGGAGAACTGACGCGGGCACCGCGCTTGCTCCCGATAGGGGATGAGATGCCTTCATCACCTGTTCGAGGAGTTCGACTCATGAGCAAGACGCTTCAAGGATGCAAGGTTGCAATGCTGGCGATGGACGGCTTCGAAGAAGCCGAATTGATGGAGCCGAAGCGTGCGTTGACGGAGGCGGGGGCGCTCGTGCACGTGATTTCGAAGAAGCCCGGGCAGCTTCAGGGCTTTCGTCATGTCGAGCGCGGCGCCATGGTCACCGTCGACGCGACGTTCGATCAGGTGCGGCCCGAGGATTACGACGCTGTGATCCTGCCCGGCGGAGTGGTCAACAGCGACGCGATCCGGACGGTGCCCGAAGCCCAGGCGTTCGTGCGGGCGCTCGATGTCGCACACAAGCCTGTGGCGGTGATATGTCACGGCGCGTGGCTGCCTATTTCGGCCGGCATCGTGAAGGGCCATACGATGACGAGCTGGCCGAGCTTGCAAGACGACTTGCGCAATGCGGGCGCCACCTGGGTCGACGAGGAAGTGGTCGAAGACGAGAACTTCATCACGAGCCGCAAGCCGGACGATATCCCGGCCTTCAATCGAAAGATCATCGAACAGCTCGCGCGGCACGGTGCGCGCGCGCCTTGATCGAGCGCGTTTCGGGCCGCCACGTGGACGTGGGACCCGGACGCGGCACTTAAAAGGAGAGCCGGCGATGCGGATCGACTACCCTGACGACGAACCCGTTTTCGACGGGGCGCAGATGGTGGTGCGCTTCTCGGTGGTGGTGGACGGTGTGCCGCTCGCTTGCGCCGTGACGGCCGAAGCGCTGGAGGATCATTTCGGCGCCGGCTCGCCTTTGCCTGAAGACATTCTGCGTGCCTATCATGAAGGATTGAAGCGCATCCGCTCGGTCTGCGCGCGCGCGATCGAGGCCAACGATGGCGCGGCTGTCGTCTTGCGCAGCGGTCTGTTCAGGATGGAAGACGCCTGAAGCGAAGCGCGGCCGGCGGGTGACGCGGTAAGAACCGAGGTCGATAAGGACTGCCAACCATTCTGGAGGTCATGCCATGTCGCTGATCGTCGCAGGTCGGTTTACCACGTTCGCTCAGGCGGAGACCGCCGCCGCACGTCTTTTCGATGCAGGGATCGTCCAGGAAGACGTCACGCTGTTTTTCGTCAATCCACCGGGCCAGCATGCCCGGTTTCCTGTCGGCGGGGACGAATATGCCGACAGGCAGGCATCGCGCAGCTCGGTCGGTGCCGGTAAGGGCGGCGTGATCGGCGCCGCGGTGGGTGCCGCCGTGGGTGTGGCGCTCTTCTCGGCGATTTCAGCCCCGTTCGTCGTCCTCGTCGTGGCGGCGGGTGTCGGCGCCTATATCGGCTCGTTGATCGGCGCAATGACGCATACGCGGGGCGGCGGCAAGGTGCCCGAACAGCTAGTGCCGCATCAGGGCCATGGCTCGGGCGTGTTGGTCGCCGTACACGTGAGCCCCGACAATCAGGACACGGTGGCGCGCGTGCTGCGCGAGGCGGGCAGCCTCGAGGTCGAGCGGGCGCACGGACGCTGGCAGCACGGGCGATGGGCCGATTTCGATCCGACCAAGGACGTCGAGCCGATTGAAGTTGCGCGCGGCGGCACGCCTGCGCCCGAAGGCGCCATGGGCGAGCACGGTTCGCGCGCCCAGCCCGCGCATCGTTGACGCGTCGAATCGTTCGTCCAGGGATAGACCATGCTTCGCTATTCCATTGTTTTCTTCATCGTTGCAGTCATCGCCGCGATATTCGGTTTCACCGGTATCGCGGCGGGGGCTGCCGAAGTCGCCAAGATCCTGTTTTTCATCTTCGTCGTCATCTTTGTGGCTACGTTGCTGCTCGCCGCATTCAGATGACGAATTCGCGTATTCCAAGCGCGTGATGCGCGGCGGCGCGTTTCGTGCTTTTATGCAGAAACCGCCTGTTGCGTGAACAGGCCCTGGAGAAAAAGGAGCCGCCATGTCACGCGTTATCTGGAAAGGTGCGATCAGCTTCGGTTTGGTCAACGTGCCGGTGCAGCTGCATCCGGCAACGCGGCCGGAGCGCACGAGTTTCAACCTGCTCGACAAGGAAACGGCCGATCCGATCGGCTACAAGCAGATCAACAAACGCACGGGCAAAGAGGTGCGCCGCGAGAACATCGTGCGCGGTTTCGAGTACGAAAAGGGACATTACGTCCTGCTCGCCGATGAGGAAATTCGGGCGGCCAGCCCCGAATCGACGCAGACTGTCGACATCCTCTCGTTCGTCGAGGCCTATTCCGTCTCGTTCCTCTATCTGGACACGCCTTATTACCTCGTTCCCGAACGGCAGGGCAAAAAGGCCTATGCGCTGCTGCGCGAAGCGCTCGCGCAGACGGGCAAGATCGGCATTGCGAGCGTCGTGCTGCACAACAAGCAGCATCTGGCCGCATTGATTCCGGCTGGTCCCGTCCTCGCGCTCAATACGCTGCGCTGGGGTGGAGAGGTGCTGGCGATCGACGAGCTCACGTTGCCGCCGACCGATGCAAAAAAAGCGGGGGTGAACCCACGCGAAATCGAGATGGCCAAAAAGTTGATCGAGGACATGACCGACGCGTGGAATCCCGGCGAGTATCACGATACGTTTCGCGACGAGATCCTCGCACTCGTCGACAAGAAGGTGCGCGAGGGCAAGACGCGCGAGATCAGCGAAGTGGCCAAGGCGCCCGCGCATCGGCGCGCAACCGCGGACGTCGTCGATCTGTCGGAATTGCTCAAACGCAGTCTGGGACGCGGGCGCGGCAAGCATGCGGCGTAGCGATGGCGTGGAGCGAGTGCGTCAGCACCGTCCATTGCACGCTACGCCGGCCGATCAACATGACCTTCCATCCGGATCGCTAGCATGGCTGGAAACCTCGACACCTACCGCAAAAAGCGCCGTTTCGACGAAACGCCGGAGCCGGCCGGCGCCTCGCGCATGCGGCGCGGGCAGCACGAGCTGTCTTTCGTCATTCAGGAACATCATGCCAGGCGCCTGCACTACGACTTCCGGCTCGAACTCGACGGCACGCTCCATTCGTGGGCGGTGCCGAAGGGGCCCAGCCTCGATCCATCGGTGAAGCGGCTTGCCGTTCATGTCGAAGACCATCCCGTGGAATACGGTTCGTTCGAGGGGGAGATTCCCGAGGGCAACTATGGCGCGGGAACGGTGATCGTCTGGGATCGCGGGACGTGGGAACCGGCCGGCGGGCCCAAAGAGGCGCGCAAGGCATACGAGGCCGGGCGGCTCAAGTTCAAGCTCGACGGCGAGAAACTTCACGGCGGCTGGGCACTTGTACGCAGCGGCATGCGCGGCAGCGGTGACAAGGAGCAGTGGCTGCTCATCAAGGAGCGCGACGACGAGGCGCGTAGCGAAGAGGAATTCGACGTCATCGCGGAACGGCCCGGTAGCGTACTTGGCGACGGAAACGGTACGGCTCATGGGCGCGGCAGCCGCGGTAAGGCTGCCACGAGTGCGCGCGCGAAGCGGGACGCCCGGCGCGACGCGAGCGACGAGAAGAAGCGCGCGGCGAAGCCGGGCGGCCGCTTGGCTGTTCCGGCCAAGGCGCCGCATGCGGGGGAAAAGAAGAGCGGACGGCCCGATATCGTGGCAACGCGCAGTACGCAATCGCTGCGCGAGCTCGCACGCGCGCCGGCGATCGAAGGCGCGGCGAAGGCCGCGTTGCCCGCCTCGTTGAAACCGCAATTGGCGACACTCGTGGAAACGGCGCCCAGTGGCGACGATTGGTCGTACGAAATCAAGTTCGATGGCTATCGGATGCTGGTCCGAATCGATCGGAACGATCGATCGAAGCCGATACGGGTATTCACGCGCAGCGGGCTCGACTGGACCGCCAAGTTCAGTAGGCAGATCGAAGCGTTGGCCGCGCTCGATATCGAAAGTGGCTGGCTCGATGGCGAAGCGACGGTGCTCGATGCGCGCGGCGTACCGAGCTTTCAGGCGTTGCAAAATGCATTCGACGCGAACCGGCCGCAGGAAATCGTCTTTTTCCTTTTCGATCTGCCTTACCTCAACGGCTACGATTTGCGCAAAGTGCCGCTCGTGCAGCGGCGCGCCTTGTTGCGCGCATTGATGGACGACGTCGGGCAGGAAACGATACGGTTTTCCGAAGATTTCGCGCTCGACGCCAACGATCTGCTGCGCAGCGCCTGCGAAATGGCGCTCGAAGGCATCGTCGGTAAACGGCGCGACAGCGCCTACACATCCACTCGCAGCGGCGCATGGATCAAGTTGCGTTGCAGGCGGCGGCAGGAATTCGTCATCGGCGGCTATACCGAGCCGTCAGGCAGTCGCACCGGTTTCGGTGCGCTGTTGCTCGGCGTTCATGATGTCAACGGCCGGTTGCAGTACGCAGGGCGCGTGGGTACCGGATTCGACACCGCAACGCTGCGGACGGTCAAAAAAGCCCTCGACGAGCGCGAGACCGAGGAAATGCCGTTTGCCGAAATGCCGCGCGAGCGCAGCCGTACCCGCGTGCATTGGGTCAAGCCCGAGCTTGTCGCCGAATGCAATTTCTCGGAGTGGACGAGCGAGCGGATCGTGCGACAGGCATCGTTCATCAGCTTGAGGCGCGACAAACCCGCGGGCGAAGTCGCGCAAGAGACGCCGCGCAAAGGAGACGAGGTGCAATCCCAAACGTCCGAACCGTCACCGCCCTCGCGCGGTCGCAAAGCGCACCGCGAAGCAGCGGAGCGTACGTCGGCTCATCCGAGCTCGCGCCGTTCGTCGACATCGACATCGACGAAGGAAACCACTATCGCCGGTGTGCGCATTTCGCATCCCGATCGTGTCATCGATGGCACGACGGGCCTTCGCAAGGTCGATCTCGCGCACTATTTCGAATGGGTGGCGCCGTGGATGCTTGCGCATCTGAAGGACCGGCCGCTCGCGCTGGTACGTGCGCCGGCCGGTATCGAGGGCGAGCTGTTCTTTCAGAAACATACGACGAGCCGGCTCGAGATTCCGCATATCACGCAGCATGAAGGACTCGATCCCGATCATCCGCCGCTGTTGACGATCGACAGTGTCGAGGCGCTGGTCGGCGCGGCGCAAATGGGTACGGTGGAGCTGCATACCTGGAACGCCGTCGCGTCGAATATCGAAAAGCCCGACCGTATCGTGTTCGATCTCGACCCCGATCCGAAACTCGGCTGGGATCGCATGATCGAGGCGGCGCTGCTGACGCATTCGTTGCTCGAAGAGCTGGGACTCGAGTCCTGGTGCAAGACGAGCGGAGGCAAGGGGCTGCATGTCGTGGTGCCGCTCGCAAAACAAGCAGGCTGGGACGAGGTGAAAGCGTTTGCACAAGCGGCCGCGCAGCACATGGCCGCGACGCTGCCCGATCGCTTCAGTGCGAAGATGGGTGCCCAGAACCGGCGTGGCCGCATCTTCGTCGACTACTTGCGTAACAACCGTGGATCCAGCACAGTCGTCGCCTATTCGCCGCGGGCGCGCGCGGGCATGGGGGTATCGGTACCGCTCGCATGGAACGAGGTCGAGCAAACGACCGGCGGTGCGCAGTGGACCGTGACGAATGTTCACGAGCGGCTCGATGCGTTGCGTACCGATCCATGGGCCGACTATGCGAACACGCGGCAGCGTATTACTCGCGAGAGGCGCGAGCGGCTGGGTATGACCAAGTCCCGTTGATACCGCCCCAGGAGCCAGCTTGCTGGGTCCGCTTTTTGCAGCCTCCTCTTGCGCTACGGTTCAACGCGAAAGTGGGGGCAAGTCATGGCGCAAACGGTTGGCGACTTCGTCGTCGAAAGACTGCATCAGTGGGGTGTGCGACGAATGTACGGATACCCCGGCGACGGCATCAACGGGGTGTTCGGCGCGCTCAACCGCGCTGAGGGAAAAATCGAATTCATTCAGGCCCGGCATGAGGAAATGGCCGCATTCATGGCCAGCGCGCATGCGAAGTTTACGGGTGAACTCGGCGTGTGCATCGCGACATCAGGGCCGGGGGCGGCGCACCTCGTGACGGGGCTCTACGATGCACGGCTCGATCACATGCCCGTGCTGGCGATTTGCGGCCAGCAGGCACGTGCGGGGCTCGGCGCGCACTATCAGCAGGAAGTCGACCTTGCGGCCCTGCTCAAGGACGTTGCCGGCGCCTATGTGCAGCAGGCGAGTGTGCCGGCGCAGGTTCGACACATGGTCGATCGCGCCGTGCGGATCGCGCTGGCTGAACGGCGCGTGACCGCGATCATCTTGCCGAGCGATCTGCAGGAACTCGATTTCTCGCCACCGCCGCGCAAGCACGGAACGGCGCACTCGGGTGTCGGCTATTCGCGGCCCTGCGTCGTGCCTGCGCCGGCCGATCTCGCGCGGGCCGCCGACGTGCTGAATGCGGGCAGCCGCGTGGCGATGCTGGTTGGCGCCGGGGCCCTGGGTGCGACGGACGAAGTCATCGCCGCCGCGAAAAAGCTTGGCGCCGGCGTGGCGAAGGCGCTGCTCGGCAAAGCGGTCGTGCCCGACGAATACCCGTGGGTGACAGGCTCCATCGGCTTGCTCGGCACGAAACCGAGCTGGGAGCTGATGACGAATTGCGATACGTTTTTCATGATCGGGTCCGGCTTTCCGTACTCCGAGTTTTTGCCGAAAGAGGGCGACGCGCGCGGCGTGCAGATCGACATCGATGCGGGAATGCTGAGCCTTCGTTATCCGATGGAGGTCAGCCTGGTTGGCGACGCGGGCCAGACGCTGCGTGCTCTGCTGCCGCTGCTCGATCAGAAGACCGACGATGCATGGCAAAAACGTATCGCGCACTGGACCGAGGACTGGTGGGCGACGCTCGACAAACGCGCCGCCGAAACCGCAAAGGCCGGCGTCAACCCACAGCGTGCCTTCACCGAGCTGTCGCCGCGTCTGCCGCACGATGTCATCTTGACGAGCGATTCCGGTTCATGCGCGAACTGGTATGCGCGCGACCTCAAGATCCGTCGCGGAATGATGTGTTCGCTGTCGGGCGGTCTCGCCTCGATGGGGGCGGCCGTGCCGTATGCCATCGCCGCGAAATTCGCGCACTCGGCGCGGCCCGTGATCGCGATGGTCGGCGACGGCGCCATGCAAATGAACAATATGGCCGAGCTCATCACAGTGGCGAAGTATTGGAGGCAGTGGGCTGATCCGCGCTGGATCTGCATGGTGCTCAACAACGAGGACCTCAATCAGGTGACGTGGGAGCAGCGCGTCATGGAGGGCGATCCGAAATTCAACGCATCGCAGATGCTGCCCAATGTGCCGTTCCACCGCTTTGCGGAGTTGATCGGATTGAAGGGCATCTATGTCGATCGCCCCGAGGCGCTGGGTCCCGCCTGGGATGAAGCGCTATCTGCCACGCAGCCCGTGGTGCTCGAAGTGAAGACGGACCCGGAAGTACCGCCGTTGCCGCCGCACGTGACGCTGACGCAGGCGCGCCAATTCATGCGCACGCTGGTGGAAGGCGATCCACGCGAAGGCAGCGTGCTCGTCAATACGGCCAAGCAAGTCATGGCGTCGGTCCTGCCGGGAAAGAAGGAGTCCTGATCGATTGGTGACGGCGGTACGTCAACCGGCGCGTCGCCGCAACAGCATCGCAGCGAGCGCCAATGCCAGCGTGGCGCCCAGCGCGGCGCCGCGATGCGTATCGAGCCACAGCGTGGCGCTCGTTCCTTTGGCCTGTGCGTCGAACCCCCCGCGCGCGCGATGGTGGCGCGGCACCGGATGCCAGAGATCGACGGGGCGGGCCGGGTCCGTCGGCGTGTCTCGCTGCTGCGCATCGTATGCGTTGCGGGCGAGATATCGATCGAGGCAACCGGGCGCGATCTTGTTCGCGATAATCGCCTTCATCGACGAAAAACCCACTTGCAGTTCGCGCCGCCGATGCGTCGCAGCCCACACTACCGCGCGCGCCGCGACCTCGGGCTGATAGACGGGCGGTACAGGGCGCGGTGCGCCGGGCATGCGGCTCAGGGCCCAGTCGAATTGCGGGGTATTGAGCGCCGGCATCTGGACCATCGTGACGCGGACCCGGCTTTTATCGTGCAGCAGTTCGCATCGCAGGGCATCGGTGAAGCCGCGAATGGCATACTTCGCGCCGCAGTACGCTGACTGAAGGGGTATGGCGCGGTACGCAAGCGCCGAGCCGACTTGCACGATGACGCCACGGTCGCGCGCGCTCATACGCTTGAGCGCCGCCATCGTGCCCCAGACGTAGCCGAGATAGGTGACTTCCGTCACGCGCGCAAACTCAGCCGGCGCGATGCGGGCGACAGGCGCAAATACCGTCACCATGGCGTTGTTGACCCAGACGTCGATGGGGCCGAGCTCGGATTCGATTTGTTCGGCGGCGGCTTCCACCGCTTCCGCGACGCTGACATCGACCGCGATCGCCACCGCACGCACGCCGTGCTCGCGCGCTTGTCGGGCCGTTTCTTCGAGCGCCTCGGCGTCGCGCGCCAAAAGCGCTACATTGGCGCCGAGGCGTGCGAATTCGAGTGCCGTTGCGCGGCCGACACCCGCGCTCGCGCCGGTGACGACGACGACTTTCGGTGTGCGGGTGCGCAGCATCGCGGTATCCATCCTTTTATCGATTCAGGTTCCGTATCGCCTTCGTCGTGCTCAGTTGTCGATCCGATCGAGGCTGAAGACCTGCTCGGCATGCGTTCCGTGGCGATCGGGAATGGCAACGGTGCCGTGACGGGTCACTTGCCAACCGGCTCTCGTCGCGATGACGGGCATCGTCCCACCCATGCGCGAGTCCCAATCGACGAGCCCCTCGGCCGGCACCGGGATGCTGTTATCGAGCGTCGCGTTCGAGTAAATGACGTTGTCCTGCCATTGCGACGCGCCGCGTCGGGCTTCGAGGCCTTTGCCGTCCGTATCGACGGTATCGTCCGTTGCAGCCATTCCCGCGTTATCGACCGAATGGATTCGAGCATTGGCTCGCGCGACGGGGTCGCCCGTATCGTCAGGCGTTTGGCGGTGCAGCGTCGGCAGCGGTGCGGGCTCTTTCGCGGCCACCGACTGTGCCGATGTGGCGTGCCGGGTCGAGCCGAACTCGCGTGCCTGCGTGGCGGCGTCCGGCGATGCGGCCCCCGCGGCCGGCGTCTTCGCGGGGCTCTTGGCTGCGATTTCGTTTTGCTGACCCTGAGTCGGGTTCGATTCGTTGTTTTCCACGGTGTGTCCTCCGATGGAAGTTCGTCCTGCTCTGTATCTGTATGTATAGCTACGCGGACGAGGACATGCAACGAGCGTGCCGCGACGGGCTGACGCCCCAGCGCCGCGCTGTCTACAACTCACCTCGGCTGCGCAGGGACGCTATGCGATCCGCCGTGCGACACGCGATGGCCTGAATCGTCAGAGACGGATTGACGCCGCCCACCGTCGGAAACACGGAGCCGTCGCAGATCCAAAGATTCGGAATATCCCAGCTGCGGCAATCGGCATCGACTACGCTCGTGCGCGGATCGTCGCCCATGCGTGCTGTGCCGTTCAGATGACAGGTGTCGTCGAATTGGCGCCAGACTTCTTTCGCGCCAGCGGCAACGAGCGCGTCGCTCATGAAATCCAGCGCATGTCCGATGAGCCGTTTATCGTTGTCGCACAGCGAATGCGTGACACGTGCGATCGGCAAGCCGAGGGCGTCCTTTTCGTCGGCGAGCGTCACGCGATTGCGTTCTTGCGGCAACGTCTCGCCGACGATCTTCAGACCTGCCTGGTGGTTGTACTTGGACATTTCCTCGTGCAGCGACTCTCCCCAAAGACCGCGGCCCGTTTGAACGTATGCCCACACGTGAGGCAGCGGCCCCTGGCTCATGTAGCAATAGCCGCCGAAGAAGTCTTTGCCCTTGTCCTCGTAGTTCCAGTGCTCGGTCAACGCGAGCGACGGCGGTCCCTTGTACCAGCGGATCTCGTCGTCCATGATGCCCCATGCCGCCTGATTGGCCTGCACCATCAGATTTTTTCCGACGAGCCCCGAACGGTTTGCGAGACCCTCGGGGAAACGCGATGTCGCCGACATCAACAGCAAACGCGGCGTCTCGATCGCATAGCCGGCCACCACGACGTTGCGCGCGCGCTGGAACTGCCAGCGGCCTTCGCGATGGTATTCGACGCCGGTCACGCGATCGTCGCTGCCGACATCGATGCGCCCGACCATCGCCAGATCGCGAATCTCGGCGCCGGCCGCCACGGCGCGCGGAATCCATGTGACGAGCGCGCTTTGTTTGGCATTGGTCGCGCAACCGGATACGCAGAAGCCGCGGTACACGCAGGGATGGGCCGGGCCTCGCGGTGCGGACAGCGTGGCAAGCGGGGTCGGAGTCCAATCGATACCGAGCGCTTCGGCGCCGCGCGCGAGCACGAGCGCGGCAGCGTTTAGCTCGTGGGCGCGGTAGGGATAGCGCGGTCGAGGCGGTCCCCATGGATAGCGCACCGGCCCGGAAATCCTGAGGGCGTCCTCGACCTCGGTGTAATAGCGCCACATCTCACGCCAATCGAGCGGCCAGTCGGCGCCATACCCGAGCAACGTACGCGATTTGAACCATTCGGGCCGAAAGCGTAGCGAGACCATCGCGAAGTGCACCGTGCTGCCGCCCACCGCTCGTCCGCTATTGTTGCTGCCCAGTTGCAGCGGATCCTCGCCGTCGCAGATGCGCTCGTCGGTCCAATAGAGCTTGGCCTGATGCGTTTCGTCCGATGCGAATTCCTCGAGCGGGCGCCACCAGGCGCCGGCATCGAACGCAACAACCGAGAACCCCTGTTCTGCCAGCCGGCACGCGAGCGTGCCGCCTCCGGCCCCGGTGCCGACGATGGCGAAGTCGACGGGTTCGTCCTGCGGGTATTCGCGCATCGGCACCCAGCCGCCGATCGTGAATACGTCGGGGGCGCGGCCGTTTTTGCCCCGCGGTGTGTGCATGGCTTCATCGAACACGGCGGTTCTCCCGGCGTGCCTTGTCTTCTTGCCCTGGATGCGCCTCTGCGGGCTCCCATGAATCGCGTCTATTCGCCTGCATGCGCACGTACCCGCGCGGATTGGCGGGGCCGCCGAAGCCGATTTCGCTCCAGGCGTGCGGATGCGAGTAATAAGCCGAGCCAATGTCGATCACAAGACGCAGGCGGAAGAAAACGTCGCTCGACATGCCTTGCCATACGGGGCTTTGCAGCTCGCCGGCCTGCATGCGGCGAACGATATCGCGTTGGGCGTTTTCGTCGATATCGGCGAACGCCGCGCCATGCAGCGTTTGCGATTCGGCATCGATGGCGGCCAGCCCGATTCGCCACGCCTCGCGCAGCGGGGGCAGACGTGCGTCGCGATACCCGTCGCGCGTGTCCTCGGCAAGCCGCGCGTCGACGAGGCCCGCCACCGGTATGCGCGGCGCTGCGAAGCGCCGATGCTCGGCGTCGACCGACGGATCGAGCGATTGCGGCACGATCGTGGCGCACAGTGCCTGCAACGTACGCCATTGCGTGTCGTTGCAAAAGCGCGGTGCGTTGGGCTGGGCAAGGCGCTCGTCGATGACGGCACGCGTCACGTCGTCCCAGGAAGGCGTGTCCCGCAATGCCAGAACGTCATAGCCGGGGTAGCGCGAAGCAGTCGAATGTTTCGAGTTCACCGTTCGGTCTCCCGCAGTCGAAGCGCGGCCAAGCCTGCCGTCGCGAGTGCCGTGAAGCTCGGCGGTGCCGGCAGTGGCGGCCCGTTCAACACGTTCTGCGACCAGTTGCGCCAGCCGCCGTGATAGCGTGCAACGCCGCGCGCGTGAAATGCCACGCCCATCGCACCGAGCACCGCAGTGATCCGCAGCCACATGCGTGTCCACCAGCGCGCGCGAGGTTGACCGAGCGCGGCCTTCGCGAGCAATGCGGCGGCGAGGGGCGGCAGCGCGACGGGGGCATACATGGCGCGGTGTTGAAACGCGCCGCGAAAATGCAGCAGCGCGACTTCGCTGACGGTTCCGGCAAGGCCGGCCGCGCTCAATAAAGCCAGTGCCTTGCCCGCGGGCAATCCGAAAAGGCGAGGATCGTGGCGCGGTTCGTCACGCAGCGTTTCGCCGACGGCGCCCAGCGCGCCCGACAGCAATAGCGCCATTGGCGCGCCCAGCGGTGCACCGTAAAAGAGGTTGTGCCAGCTCCAGCCACCGGGGCGTTTCGTGACGTTATAGAGATGAAAGCCGGTACCGGCGATGCCGACGCCCGCCGCGGCCAGGTAGATCGCGCGACGCAACCCGTGCGTGCTCGGTGCCTCATCGGCACCGCCATGTATGCCTGCCGCGAGGCACAGGGCGCCGACCGCCAGCGGAACGAACATCGCCGGGTTCTCATAGGAGCCACGATAGTGTTCGATGGCAGAATCAGTCAGCGCGGACCACGCGAGCAACGCAGAGCTGCGGTTGAAGCTGCGTGCGGCGGTAATATGCGCCGCGATTTGCGAAGGGGGAACGTTCGCGGCGTTGCTGTCGTGCTCGGACTGACATAACGCCCCTGCCGTACTGCCAGGTTCACCGTTTCCTTCGCGCACGGCCAGGCGCAGATTCCGGCTGACGTTCGGCTTCGAAAGCGATGCAGCGGCGGTAGCTAGCGCGACGACGCCGAGCGCGGCGAGCCATCCGTTGTTCGATCGGTTCATCAGGCAGTGGACTCCTCATACCGCGAAGCGTTGCGCGTCGCGGTGCTTGAATTCAAGGCCGCATCCCGGGCGCGAGAGATCGGGCCGGATTGCGCCATCGCGCGCAACGGGCGCGCCGTCGAACAGCATGGCTTCGATCCGCACGTGATCGTGAAACCATTCCACGTGCCGCAGACCGGGCGCCGCGGCAGCGACATGCAGGTGCAGGGCCGGCGCGCAATGCGCCGAGAGCGGGATATGCCATGCGTCGCAAAGAGCGGCAGCTTGAAGAAAGCCGCTCACGCCGCCGCATCGGCTCGCGTCGGCCTGCATTACATCGACGGCCTGCGCTTCGAGCATGCGGCGGAAATCGTCCGGGGTGTAGGCATATTCGCCGGCCGCGACGTCCATCGCCGGCGGAGCACCGAGTCGAACGGCACGCAGTCCGGCGAGATCGTCGGAAGAAACGGGTTCCTCGAACCACGTGACCCCGCATTGCGCGAAGCGATCCGCACATTGGAGTGCGGATTTGACCGATAGCGCACCGTTCGCATCGACGAACAGCGCTGCATCGCCGATCGCGGTACGCGCGCATGCGACGCGATCCGGATCGCGGGCGGGATCGCTGCCCACCTTCATCTTGACGGCACGACAACCGTTTTCGCTCACCCATCGCTCGAATTGCTCGCTGAGCTGCGCATCGCTGTAGCTCGTGAAGCCGCCGCTGCCATAGACCGGAACGGACTCGCGCGCTGGGCCGCCCAGCAATCTCACGAGCGGCAATCCGGCGAGTCTCGCTTGCAGGTCCCAGAGCGCGCAGTCCACGGCCGAAATGGCCGTGGCGGCAACGCCGGCGCGGCCGATATTGCGCACGCGGCGCCAGAGTTTGCGAGTCAGTGCGCGAACGCAGGCCGCGTCGCAATGGAGCAGCTCGGCAGCGAGCGTATCGTGAATCAGCGCCGCGGCACACGCATCGGTGTAGGTATAACCGAGCCCCGTGCAGCCGCCCGCGTCGATTTCGACGACCACGAGCGTCGTGGCACGCCATTCGAAGGTGCCATCGGCTTCGGGCGCATCGGTGGGTATCGTGTAGGCACGCGCACGCACCGCCGCAATCGGCGTGATATCGCGCCCTTGCGCGATGGGCGATGGAGTATCGCGCGGCGGATCATCGAGAACGGTCATTTTCGGCAAGATCGGTAAACGCTTACGCACCGAAACCGGCATGCAAGGCATGTGCCGCGTTCTATCGGCCATCGTGGCTGGCCCGTATCGGTATTCGAAGGAGCATCAGGCATGAACCATGCGGCGCCCTGCATGCCCTCGGCGCTGGCCTCGCGTTGCGCGGAGCCGATGGTCAACTTTTACAGACGATGGCAATGACCCGCGCACCGATGAATTGCGCGTGTCGACAGGCATGTGCCATGCGCGGATCGGAGTCGTCCTTGACGATGGAGGATTTGCCATGACCAGCGACACGAGCAAAAAGGGCCAACAGTCGAAGCACGAGGAGGACCTCATCGATAAATCGGTCGAGGACACCTTTCCCGCCAGCGATCCACCCGCCGTCGGCGGCACGACGAAGATTGGTCCGAAGGGTGATGAAAAGGGAAAAAATCGCGATAAAGGTAGCGATACTCCCAACGGCAGCGAGGATGACGGCGAGGGCGGCAGCGAAGACAAGGGCACCGACGCCCCGACGGGCCGTCCACCCGCAAGCTGAACGATGAAGACGGCGCCGCTCGAATATCTCGCCCATGCGGCCGGCCCCGCGAGCTTGCCGACGCAAGAACTCGAGTGGGCGCTGATCGCGCTCGTCAGTGTGGTTGTCGTCATCGTGGCCGCGCTGCTGCTGGCGGCGCTTGCGCGACGGCGCACGCGGCGAGGCCAAGCCGGCGATGCGATTGGTCCCGAAGCGGGGGGCATGTCGTGGATTTACGTTGGCACAGGCCTCTCGTCGATCGCGCTGTTTGCAGCGCTTGTCTATGTGATGGTGACGCTTCAATCGGTCGCTGCGCCGCGCGTATCGCCCGCGCTGCAGATCGACGTCACAGCCTATGACTGGTGGTGGAAGATCGAGTATCCGAATGCGGACGATGCGTCGCACACCTTTGCAACCGCGAACGAAATCCATATTCCCGTTGGCGTCCCGGTTCGCATCAAGCTGCGCAGCGCCGATGTCATTCATACGTTCTGGGTCCCGCAACTGGCCGGCAAGACCGAGATGATCCCGGGCCAGATCAACGAGCAGTGGATCCAGGCCGACGCGCCCGGCATTTATCGCGGGCAGTGTTCGCAGTTTTGCGGCGCGCAGCACGCGCATATGGCGTTCGAAGTCGTCGCCGAGCCGCCCGCGCAGTTCGATGGATGGCGTCGTGCACAGGCGCGCGATGCGGCGCTCGGCGCACCGTCGGCCGCCCTGAGTGCAGGCAAGCGTCTCTTCGACGAACGCTGCGCCGGATGTCACAGCGTGCGCGGCACAGATGCGGCCGGCATGCAGGCGCCGGATCTCACGCACCTGGGCTCTCGACGCCTGATTGCCGCGGGGCAATTGCCCAACACGGCAGCGAATCAGCTCGACTGGGTCCAACATGCGCAGCGCATCAAGCCCGATTCGATGATGCCCTCGATCGCGCTGTCCGCAGCCGATGCAAGGGCGCTGTCTGTCTATCTCGCCACGCTGCAATGAACGAGGAGTAGCCGATGTCGGAAACGCCTGCCTCCGCAAAGCCCAGCGATCCGTCCGGAGCGTTGAGGTTGTCGAGGCCGCTCGTGCGCGGGTCCATCGACGCGGCGGGCGCCGAACGCCTGGCGGAGATCTGGGAAACGCGTCCTGGATGGCGGGGCTGGTTTTCCACGGTCGATCACAAGACGATCGGCCTGCGCTATCTGGTGACGTCGTTTCTTTTCCTGCTGCTGGGTGGCGTCGAAGCGCTCGTCATGCGCATGCAGCTCGCACAGCCTGACGCGACCCTGCTTACGCCGGAGCAGTACAACCAGCTCTTCACGATGCACGGGATCACGATGATCTTTCTCTATGCATCGCCGGTCCTGTCAGGTTTTTCGAACTTTTTGTGGCCACTCGTGCTCGGCGCGCGTGATATGGCTTTCCCGCGGCTCAATGCATTTTCGTATTGGGTGTTCTTGTTTGCGGGCATCTTTCTTTATGCGAGCTTTCCGCTTGGCGAAGCGCCGAATGCGGGATGGTTCAATTACGTGCCGCTTTCAGGGTTGGCCTACGACGTCGGTCCGAACATTGACGTCTATTCGCTGGGGATGGTGTTGCTTGGTATCTCGACGACGGTGGGCGCGGTCAATTTTGTCGTCACGCTGCTGCGCATGCGGGCGCCTGGCATGTCGATCGATCGCATTCCTGTGCTGGTCTGGGGCACGTTGACGGCATCGGGCGCCAACCTGTTCGCGGTACCGTCCGTGAGCCTCGCGTTCCTCATGCTGTGGCTCGACCGCCGCATCGGCATGCATTTCTTCGATGTGACGGGGGGCTCGCATGCGCTGTTATGGCAGCACATGTTCTGGATCTTCGCGCATCCGTGGGTGTACGTGGTCGTGCTGCCCGCCATGGGTATCGTCTCCGATGCGTTGCCTGTCTTTTGCCGGCGGCCGCTCGTGGGATACGGGCCGGTCGCGATATCGACTGTCGCGACGATGGTGATCGGCTTCGTGGTGTGGATTCACCATATGTTCGCGACCGGCCTGCCGCCCCTCGCGCTGTCGTTTTTCGGCGCGGCGAGCATGGTGATTTCGATTCCGAGTGCTGTTGCCACGTTCGCGTGGATCGCCACGATATGGATGGGGCGCCCCGTCTTTCGGGCGCCATTTCTTTTTTTCGCGGGATTCGTGCTGCTGTTCGTGATCGGTGGCGTCTCCGGCGTGATGACCGCCGCGGTACCGCTCGACTGGCAGTTGACCGACACCTATTTCGTCGTCGCTCATCTGCATTACGTGCTGATCGGCATCAACGTATTCCCGGTGGTCGGCGGCATCTATTTCTGGTTTCCCAAATTCACGGGACGCATGATGAGCGAACGGCTGGGACGCATCACGTTCTGGCTGATGTTCATCGGCTTCAATCTCGGATTTTTTCCGATGCACATCGCCGGGCTACTTGGCATGCCGCGGCGGATCTATACCTATGGCGCCGATATGGGGTGGACGACCGTCAACTTGTTGACATCGATCGGCTCATTCATCTTTGCCCTCGGTATCGCGGTATTCATCGTGGACGTGCTTTACAGCCGCAAACGTGGGCCGATCGCAGGCAACAATCCCTGGGATGCGCCGACGCTCGAATGGGCTGTTGCGTCACCGCCCCCCCCTTACAACTTTGCCGTCGTGCCGACGATTGCGAGCCGTCATCCACTGTGGGAGGGGCGAATGCAAGGGGAGAACGAAGGTGCTGAACGAACGCCGCGTTCGTGCCTTGCGGAAGGCTATATCCTCGATCGAGGGCGCGAGGCGCTCGGCACGACGGCGCTCGAGGCTTCGCCCTACGTCATTCTGAAGATGCCGGAAGACTCTTACGCTCCGTTCTGGCTTGGCCTGTTCGCGGCGCTTTTTTTTGCGGCGCTCGCGTTGCGCGCGTGGTATTTCGCGGGCCTCGCGCTTGTGCTCGCTGCGGCGACGATCGTCGTATGGCTTTGGCCCGAGCGGCAGTTGATCCAACGCGAGCCCAACCTGGTCGCGAGGCGTTGAGATGGGACAGCCTCCGCACTCGATGGCTGGAAGCTCGGAAAACGCCTGGGGCGGTCCGTCGGCCTCCGAGGTCGACGCATCCCAAGCGGGGATGCAGCAATCTCCCGGCGATACGCTACCCGTCGGCAGCGCCGGCGAGCGTTCGAGCGGGTGGCTTGGCTGCCTGATGTTGATTGCAACGGAAGGCGCCTTGTTCGGCTATCTGATCTTCACCTATCTCTACCTCGCGGTGCAGACCACGCGGCATTGGCCGCCCGAGGGATTACCGAAATTGCCGCTTGGCGCGATCAATACACTGATTCTGCTATCGAGCAGCGGATTCGTCTGGCTATGCGAGCGCATGGTACGCCGTGCGCGTGTGCGAGCCGCCGTCGTATCGATGACGATTGCGGTGCTGCTGGGCATCGTGTTCGTTGGCATTCAGCTGCACGAGTGGCACGGCCATCCGTATGGACCCGTGTCCAATCTGTACGGTTCGCTTTATTTCACGATAACGGGCTTTCATATGGCGCACGTGCTGATCGGACTTGCGGTGCTCGTCTTGCTAGGTGTATGGACCGCGCTCGGGTATTTCGACGAACGGCGGTGCGCCGCATTGACCATAGGCGGTTTGTATTGGCACTTCGTCGATGTGGTGTGGCTCTTCATTTTCACCACGATCTATTTGACGCCCTATTGGATCGGCTAATGCTTCGTTGATGGTGTTTCCAATGGCAGACAGCACGAACGAGCAGCGTTTCACCGTCGCGAAGCCTCTCGCTCCATGGCGGCTCTTCGCAGCGATACTTGCCGCACCGGCGGCGTGGACGCTGCAGATCTGCATTGCCGAGGCGCTCGTTGCACAGAGTTGTTTTCCCTACGATGCGCCTATGCGGGCAGCGTACGCGGGGGCCGCGCTTCGAACTGTCGTCGGCGTCAGCGTGGCGGCGCTGTTGGTGGGCGCGGCGGGTACCTTTTTCTCGTGGCGCAACTGGCGCAGCCTCGTCGATCGAGCGCGCGCCGTCCTGCCGCGCGCCGATGAAACGCTGCTGAACGGCGAGGCGTTTGTCGCCAAGGTGGGGTTCATGTCCAGCTTGTTGTTCTTGTTCGCGCTCGTGGCCACCGATGTTGCCGTCGCGCTCGTTTCGGCGTGTTGACATGATGAGCAAGGGCATGGCGCGATGGAGTCACGGCATTGTCGACGCGCATTGCGCGCGGCAAGTGGCCCGCGCTGTGCGGTACATCGCGTGCTTGCTCGCGTTCGCTGGATGGCTTGTCCTGTCCTCGGGGCTTGCGCTTGCCGATACGGCGCCAACGCCCGGGCAGGTCGACCCGACGTTGATCGCGCGCGGCGCCTATCTGGCGAAAGCGGCGGATTGCGCCGGCTGCCATACGGCAGCGCCGAGGGGCAATCCGCCGCAGCCGTCCGCGCCATTGGCGGGCGGGTTGCCGGTGCGTTCGCCGTTCGGCATCATCTGGTCGAGCAATATCACGCCGGACCCCGATACCGGAATCGGTCGATTCCGTTACGAGGACTTCGTTCGCGCGGTGCGCGACGGCATTGCGCCGGGCGGCAGGCATCTCTACCCGGCGATGCCCTATCCGTCGTTTGCGAAGATCGGCGACGACGACATGCGGGCCCTTTATGCCTATTTCATGCATGGCGTGCAACCGGTGGCGAAGCGGCCGCCGCGAACGAAGCTGTCATTCCCGTTCAATCAACGTTGGGCGCTCGTTTTCTGGAATGAGTTTTTTGCGCCGCATGAGCGATTCAAGGCGGACGAGAACCGCGGCGCGCTCTGGAATCGCGGTGCCTACCTCGTGCAGGCGCTCGGACACTGCGGGGCGTGTCATACCGGACGAGGCCCTGCCTACGAGGAGCGCGGTTACAGCGACAATGACCCGCTCTTTCTGACGGGCGGCACGGTCGACCACTGGTTCGCGCCGAACCTTACGGGCGATCCCGCATCGGGGCTTGGTCGATGGTCGGAAGCGGATATTGCCGCGTTTTTGAAGCACGGACATGGCGGCGGTTCGGCCGCGTTCGGGAGTATGGTCGAGGTCATCGAGAATAGCGGGCAATACCTCAGCGATACCGATCTGCGGGCGATCTCGACTTATCTGAAGACGCTGGTGCCGCAACGCGCAAGCGGGCGCGCGGACACCGACCCGGCCAAACGGGAGCGTACTGTAGACGTGTTGCGTACTGGCGCGATCAATCAGCCTGGGGCAGGTTTGTATCGCGGTTTATGTGCGCGCTGCCATCATGACGACGGGATGGGCGAGGCAGGTAAGTACCCGCGGCTCGCGGGCAGTGCGGTCGTACTGGCGCCGGAGACGACCTCGCTCGCGCGGTTGTTGATCGAGGGTGGATCGACGGCCAAGACCGAGGGAGGGCCGAAGCCGCAGAACATGCCGGCGTTTGGCGGCAAGCTCACCGATACGGAGATGGCACGGGTGCTGACTTTTGTGCGGAGTGCCTGGGGGAATCAGGCGGCGCCGGTGACGACGCGGGAGGTTCGCGAGGTGCGGACGGCGGTTGGCAAAACGACTGCGAACAAGTGAGCGAAGCCAGGCTTCGCGGGAAGGAGCATGCGATGAACAGATACGTTCATACGGCGGTGTACGTCGCGTTACTCTGGGCGGGCGCGGCTGTCGGCCAGGGAACGGTGATGAACGGCGACTCGTCCGGGTTGGCGCGCAAACCGGGCGGGGAGGGCGCGGTGGGAACGGCGGGCGCCTCGGGTTCAAGGGCCAAAGCGCCGCGCCAGCGTGTTCCCCCGGTCGGAAGTTCGAATCCCCAAGGGGGCCATTCAACGGGCGACGGTCGCGACGGTCCGGGGCGGCCGGCGAGCGCCCCTGCGTTGCCCCAATAGCGTAAGCGCATCGAGGCGTGGGGCGCTACGGCGCTGGGAGCCGCTCGCGACAAACATTCCCTCAGAGCTTCACTCCACCTGACTCGGGCGCATCGGGGTCCAGGTCTTCTGCCCCGACACTGCGGCCACGCTCGTACTCCTCATCCGCACCGAGCTGCTGCCAATACGGCTCGCGCCCGTAATACTGATGCACCGAAGTTGCCCAGGTGCGATCCGCCATCGTCGGCCAGTGGTCCTTGTCGAAGCCCGGGGCGTTTTTCACACGCTCGGACGACAGCGAAAGCAGGAAGCACTTGCGCGTCGTATCGAGCGTGAGCGCGCTCCACGGAATCGCCATCAGCTTGTCCCCGATTCCAAGAAATCCTCCCGACGACATCACCACGTAAGCGATACGTCCGGTCTGCACATCGAGCATGATCTCCTTCACTTTGCCGACTTCTTCCCCGTCGGTGCTCAGAATCTTGTCGCTGTCGAGTGTACTGGCCGCCATCACATCGGGGCCGGGGCCCTCGGCCGTTTCGCCTCCCTTGCCGACGATATGGGCGCCCATCGGACGCGTTGTCGCGGGCGAAGATTTTTGAGTACGCATGGCGTTCTCCATTGATGTGTCGTATCGAATTCGCCGCGGGCGGCGCAAGCGCGTCTGAAACGCACGCGAGCACGCGCGCGGCATACCGGTCCCTGTCGGACCTACCGTCGCGTGAGCAACGCTCGTACCATCCATATCAACGGCTTTTTCCGCCGCCGTCGATACCGCTACCTCTGCGCCAGACCGCTTTACCAGCTTCGGACAGCTGCCCGCTGCTGTGCTCGCGATCGGGCTGCGTGCCTTTGACCGCCATTTGGCCTCCCGGCGGTTCCTGAGAGGGCAGCGAGCGCTTTTTGCGCGATGCAACGCGTTCGTCCTGCGATCGACCAGCGTATTCCCTCATGAGATCTCTCCAATCGAGATAGAAAAGCACAGATAGGCGCGCATCGAGCGTGCCGGGACGGATACGGCAGGCCGGGCGCGCGCGATGCTCATTTCATGAGCGACGCGTTGACTACTTCATAGGAGAAAGCCCATGAGCAGCACGCTGGATCCAGACAATCCGTTGCCGGAACGCGATGAGAGCGGGGCGGAAAAGGGCCGCGATACTGGCGCCCTGGGGCCGAGCGATTCGTCCGATAGCGGCAGCGACATCGCCGGCGCAAAGCGGCACGACTTCGACCGCGATACCGAACTCGACGAGCACGCGCTCGAAACCGGTGAAGCCGAGCTGTCGAGCGACACGGATCGCGCCGGCACCGGCGAGCGATCCTCGGCGGACGGCGATTCGACGCTCGAAGAAGACGCGGATATCGAGCCCGATCGCATTGAAAAGCCCTTTGAACGCGACGCCGACTCGGAGCCATAACGGATTTGACCGCCGCGCCGCGAGGCGAGGCGGTCGTCCGCTATCGCGGATCGCGTCTGAGGGAGGCGCGTATCGGCGTTGCAACGGAGGAGGCGGCGTTCGCCGGCTTCGCACCCGCGATGTCGGCAGCGTTCGGATACGACGCCAACAGTACGCGCAACACGCCGTTGGTCCAACCGAACCCGTCTTGGAGCGGATACTCGCCGCCGCCTGCGGCCGAGGTATCCGTACTGATATCGTATTTTTCGACGAGCTTACCCGTGCGCGCATAGGCTGCGACGTTGGTCCGGATCCAGCGCGTCGCAATGGTGCGCGCCAGGTCGTCTTCGCGGTAACGGCGCAACCCTGTCACGGCCAGATACTGCAGCGGTGCCCACCCGTTGGGTTCATCCCATTGCTGTCCCGTTTTCACTTGCGTTGTCGCCATGCCGCCGGGCCGCAGCAGTCCCTGCCGAATCGTCGCGGCTGTTTGGCGCGCCTGGTCGCGCGTGGCGACACCCGCAAAAAGTGGATAGACAGCGGCAGCCGTCAATCGATGCGTGAGCTTGCGTTGGACGAATTGATAGTCGCCGAACGCTTTGATTTGTGGGTCCCACAACCAATGGCGAATCGCTTCGGCGCGTGCTCGGGCCCGGACCTCCAGATTCTCCGCATGCGCCGCGTCGCCCTTGATTCGATACGCTTTCGCGAGCGTTCTCTCGAGTCCGTACATGAGCGAGTTGAGGTCGACGGGAACCAGCTCCGTCACTTCGATCGAAGCGAGCGTACCGTTGTCCGCGAACCATCTGGAGCTGAAATCCCAGCCCGTTTCGCCCCCGGCGCGCAGGTTGCGCCACAGGTCGGACGCACTGCGTTGCGGAGTAGCGGCTGCCGTGGCGACATCCTCTCTATACGATTCGTCTCGTGGGAGACCGAGATCGTCCCAATAGCGATTGAGCAATGTGCCGTCGGGCAGCCGCACGACATGACGATAGGCATGACCTGGCGCGACCTTGTCCGAGCCATCCATCCAGTAGGCATACTCGGCTTTGAGTTCGGGCAGGAAGTCGAGATAGATACGGTCGCCATCCTCACTCGCGATGAGCCCGACCATCTGCGAAAAGAAGGGCGGCTGCGAGCGGCTGAGGTAATACGTGCGATTGCCGTTGGGAATATGGCCGTAACGGTCGATCAGCGTGGCGAAGTTTTTGAGTTCGGCCTTCGCGAGGTCGTGCCGGCCGCTTTGCTCGAGGCCGAGCATGATGAAGTACGAATCCCAATAATAGATTTCATCGAAGCGGCCGCCCGGCACGACATACGGCTGGGGTAGCGGAAGCAGCGATGACCACCGGCTTTCGACGGGATCGGGGTTGCGACGCAAAACATTCCAAAGCGTGTCGATGTGTGCGACGACGTTCTGATTCGGATCGGGGGCATAGTGGCTATCGGTACCGGCCGGCGCACTGAACCGGTCTGCCACGAACTTGCGCAGATCGAACCCGGGCTGCTCGCGCGCGGCGACGAACTCGGCGACGATCTGCCGCGGCGGTGCCTTCGGCGTCATATCGGCGAATGTCTTGCTGTCCGGAAAAATCCGCGCAAGCTCCACCGCGCGATAGAGCTCGCCATAGAGCGCGAATGGAGATGCCGGCTCGACGGGTGAGGGCTCGGCGTTTGGGTTGACCTGCGACGCAGCTACCGGCGGCGATTGCCGGCTGAGAGAGGGCGGGCGCGTGAACGTCGCTATCGGTTGCGCGGCGTAACAGACACTCAGCGCGCAAAGGCCGGCCGTAAAGCTCGCCGCTGCGATGCGCCGGACAAGGGAATGCGACATGTGCGGTCCTTGGCGATTGGGCCGGAGCACGTTTCGGCGGCGCGCTCGCGGTAACGAAAGGATGCGCAGCCCTCCGGCGGACGACGTGCGCGTCGGCGAGCGAGCAACTCCCATTCCCAGCCGACCGGCTGCCGTCGCTCGCGATGCCTTCCCCCGAACAAGAAAAAGCCGCGCGCAGCGTGAAGCTGGGCGCGCGGCAAGTTCCGTCCGACGATGTCCGCGTCAGGAGTGTCGGCGGCGCGGCGCCGGACGGGGGCGGAACCAACCCGGGGCAACGTTGCCGCGACGCATTGCGGCGTTATTGCAGGTGCTGTCCACCGTTGATCGAGATGTTGGCGCCCGTGACGAACCCTGCCTCTTCCGAGCACAGATAAGCAATCAACGCGGCCACTTCCGCGGGTTGACCCAACCGGCCAACAGGTATCTCGGGCAGGATTTTCGTTTTCAGTACGTCTTCAGGTACGGCCATGACCATACGCGTTGCGATGAAACCGGGCGATACGGTATTGACCGTCACACCCTTGCGCGCCAGTTCGAGCGCGAGCGACTTCGTAAAACCGTGCATACCTGCTTTCGCCGCCGCGTAGTTCGTTTGCCCGAAGCCGCCTTTGCAGCCGATCACCGACGAGATATTGACGATGCGTCCCCACCCGCGCGTCGTCATGTCCTCGTACCACTGCTTCGTCATGTTGAAGACCGAGTCGAGATTGGTGCTCAGAACGGCATCCCACGCGCCCTTGTCGAGCTTCTTGAAGCTGGCGTCGCGTGTGATCCCCGCATTGTTGATGAGGATGTCGATCGGGCCGATCTCCGAGCGGATTTGAGCCGCACAGCGCTCGCACGACGCATAGTCGGCAACGTCTACCGCGTACGCGCGAAACTGGCGACCGTCCGCGTCCATCTTGGCGAGCCAGCTGTCCGCGTTGGCGTTGTTCGGCGAGTACGTCACGATGACGGTGTGGCCGGCGTCATGCAGCTTCACGCTGATTGCTTCGCCGATCCCGCCCATGCCGCCAGTCACGAGGGCGACTCTTCTTGCCATATACGGTTCTCCAAAATGTGGGTGATGTAACGAAGGGATGCCGGCACGGCATCGAGCCGTCATCGCATGCGCGAGAACGCCTCGAGGACCGAATTGCCGTTCGGCGTGATACGCGGCCGCGGCATCCCGCGCTCGGCCTCGTCGAGCGCGACGAGTTGGCGCTCGAGCAAGGTGTCGAGTTCGGCGCGATGCCCCTCGATCTGATCGGGTGCATCCCGGACCAAAATCAACGTGGCGAATTCATGTGGGCTCAACATGCTTTACTCCCAGTAAAACCAGACCATCTATTCGTTTTCGCCGATCTTCCCGGAGAGCGACGGAATTGGTTTTGCGCGGCGCACGAAAATCGCAAAACATTCAATCGATCATTTAAAAACCGACTGCGACCTCTTAAAACAGATTAGTGCTACGACTTGAAACGTTTTCGTTTTTCCCTCTTGCGAACGCGCAAGGATGGGTATTAATTACGGGTGGGTGCGCGACCACGTGTCCGAATGAGTAATAGTTTCAGATTTCGCGCGGATTGCACGCGCTTCGGCTCGGATTCGCTGCTGGAAGCAATACTAATACCGCCTGCAGAACTTCGCAATATGGAATAGGTTTCATTCGACGAAACCTGTTCGATTTGCGAGGTAGGCATTTTACCGGCGAGTCATTTCGACCTACTTCGACGCCGCCAAAAAGAACGAATTGCTTGTCATTCGCTAGTAACCTTCGCATGTCATGGAATAACGATCTTGACAATCCGATATTGGAGTTATTACGGGATGTGTCGATAAATAGTGGCGGAACGCGGGTTGCAGCGGCCTCCCGCTTCCAGCCCGGAAGGCCCGGTTGTTGCTGCGCGCTACGCATCGCGGCGGTTGGCGCCGGCACTTATGGAGAATGGCTCATGCAAGACACCAATGAACCGCAACACCCCGGAGATGAAGGGCCAGCGGACGCGCCGGGCGTCGGCGAGAGCCCGTGTCATGCATGTCGCGGCACGGGCGTCGTGGAGGGGCAGCCCTGCACGGTCTGCGGTGGAACCGGCCGCGTATTGCAGGGCATCGGGGGAGGATAGGCGTCGGAAAAAATATCCCAGGGCCGTCCCCATCGCGGTGGCGGCCCAGCGCCCATCCTTTACTCAGTGATGCGGCTCATCGCGACGGACGGTACCGCTCGGCATGTCCAGATCGCTGTCGAGATCGCTGCTGACACCAGTGCTCCAATACGGTGCGGTGCTGTAGTAATCATGCAGCTCGCTCGCCCACGCCACATCCGCCATGGCCGGCCAATGATCCTTGTCGAACCCGGGCGCATTCTTGACGATCTCGGACGACACCGAGAGCTGGAAGCACTTGCGATCCGTATCGAGTGTCAGCGCTTTCCACGGCAAGGCGAGCAACTTGTCGCCGATACCGAGAAAGCCGCCCACGGACATCACTGCATAGGCAATGCGTCCCGTATAGACATCGAGCATGATCTCCTTGATCTTGCCGGCCTCCTTCCCGTCGGAGCACATGACCTTGTCGCCTTCCAGCGTGCTGGCCGCCATCACGTATGGCCCCGGACCTTCGGCAGTCTCACTGCCTTTACCGATGATGCGCGTTTCACCTTTGCTGCCTAGCGGATCTGTTGAGATGGGCATAACTCTCTCCATTCTGTTGATCGAATCCAAGTGTCGGGCCGTCGCTCACTCGTGCCGGCTGATCGCCTTCGACACAGCGGCCGGACTGTCGTAATCCTTATCTGGCAGGTTATCGATCAGCTCGACGATCTCGCGGTCGGCATGATGGGATCGCGCGACTTCGGCCAGGTGTTGGCGGGTCGTCGGGTAATCGACGCCGGCGAGCGCCTTCTGAATCGCGACGGGCGAAGGTTGTCCCGAATGCCGCTGATGCTGCGAATGCGCTGGATGTTGCGCCATGTACGCCTCCTTATGCGCGGGTTGGACATATCGAATACGCAGCAACGGCTGTTCCATGAAGATGGGAGGCGTGCGATGCGGTGCCGCTGCCGGAAACTTTGAAAAAGCTGCACCGACGGTGCACGCATTGCCGGGGCGGATACCATTGCGACGGAAGCTGCCCGATGCCGATGGGTACAAGCGTTGCTGCGTTTCAATGGATCAGCCGGCTCACCAGCTTCGCAAGGAAGACCCATGCAACGTGATCCCACCCTCGATCGATTGGCCATCGATACCATTCGTACATTGGCCATGGATGCGGTACAAAAGGCGAATTCCGGGCATCCCGGCACGCCGATGGCGCTTGCGCCCGTCATGTATGAGCTTTGGCAGCACCACCTGCGCTACGACCCTGAAATGCCGCTGTGGCCCAACCGCGATCGGTTCGTGCTGTCGGTGGGGCATGCGTCGATGTTGCTCTACGCGACGCTGCATCTGGCGGGCGTGAAGGCCGTCGACGACAACGGTCGCGCGACGAACGACCCTGCCGTCTCGATCGAAGACATCAAACACTTTCGGCAGTTGGACAGCAAGACGCCGGGGCATCCCGAATATCGAATGACGACAGGTGTGGAAACGACGACGGGGCCGCTGGGCCAAGGTCTGGGCAACAGCGTCGGAATGGCGATGGCCGGGCGTTGGTATGGCGCGCATTTCAATCGCGAGGATCTCGATCTCTTCGACTACCGCGTCTACGCGCTCGCGGGCGACGGCGATCTGATGGAGGGCGTGTCGCACGAGGCCGCATCGCTGGCAGGCCACCTGCGGCTCGGCAATCTGACCTGGATCTATGACAGCAATCGTGTGACGATCGAAGGCCATACGGACCTCGCCTATAGCGACGACGTCGAAACGCGGTTTCGGGGCTACGGATGGCACACGCTGCATGTCGACGATGCGAATGACACGGCCGCGCTCGATGCGGCGCTCTCGCGTGCGAAGGCGACGCAGGACGCTCCCACGCTGATCGTGGTGAAAAGCGTCATTGCCTGGGGCGCGCCGAACAAGCAGGACACCGCGGCCGCGCACGGCGAAGCGCTGGGCGTGGAAGAAGTCGCACTGGCCAAGCGCGCGTACGGATGGCCGGAGGACAAGCAGTTCTATGTGCCGCCCGGTGTGCGCGAACGATTCGCGCAAGGTGTCGGTGCTCGAGGCCATGCGGCACAGTGCGAATGGCAGCAGCGTCGCGAAGCCTATGCGCAGCGCTATCCGGAACTGGCGCGCGAGCTATCGCAAATCGAGGCGCATGCGTTGCCGGACGGCTGGGATGCCGATATTCCGACGTTCGAACCCGATACGAAAGGCGCCGCAACGCGGGAGTCGTCCGGAAAGGTTCTCAACGCCATTGCGGCGCGTGTGCCGTGGATCATCGGTGGCGCCGCCGATCTGGCGCCCTCTACGAAAACGTTGCTGAAGTTCGAGGGCGCCGGTAGCTTCGCTCGCGACAATCCGGGCGGCCGCAATCTGCACTTCGGTGTGCGCGAGCATGCGATGGGCGCCGTCTGCAACGGGCTGGCGCTTTCCGATCTGAGGCCGTTTGCTGCCACCTTCCTTATCTTCAGCGACTATATGAAACCGCCGATCAGGCTGTCGGCGATCATGGAAATACCGGTCGTCTACGTGTTTACGCACGATTCGATCGGACTGGGCGAAGATGGACCCACGCATCAACCCGTGGAGCAGCTCGCCTCGTTGCGCGGTATTCCCGGGTTGACGGTGCTGCGTCCGGCGGACGCCAATGAAGTCGTCGAGGCTTGGCGGATGGCGATTTCGCAGCCTCATCGTCCTACGGCTCTCGTCTTGTCGCGCCAGCCCTTGCCGACTTTCGACCGCACGCGCTATGCGTCTGCCGACGGGGTTCGGCGCGGCGCTTATGTTCTTGCGGATCCTCCCGATGCCAGCGCCCCGCAGGTGTTGCTGCTCGCAACCGGCAGCGAGGTGTCGGTCTGCATCGAAGCGTACGAGCGGCTTACGCGCGAAGGTATCGCGGCGCGCGTCGTATCGATGCCGTCATGGGATGTGTTCGAGCGACAGGACGACGCCTATCGGGAAAGCGTGCTGCCGCCTGAAGTCGAGGCGCGCGTCGCAGTGGAGCAGGCAGCGACGATCGGCTGGGACCGGTATGTCGGGCGCACGGGCGCCCAGGTCGTGATGCATACCTTTGGCGCATCCGCGCCGATGCGCGATCTGCAACGCAAGTTTGGTTTCACGCCGGAATGCGTCTATGACGCGGCCAAGCGACAGCTTGCGCGGACGGTCGCGACCAAAGGCTTGCACGGGGAGGGTTGAAAGAGTCGGCGCGTCCATACGGGCGCGCCGACTCTTGTGCGCCCCACGCGGCATGCGCGCGGCTCATGGGGTCATCCGTTATTCCTGACCCTTCTGATATCCCGGCTGGTTTTGCGGCGTCTTCGGGCCATAGGTGCCGCCCGACGTGTCGGGGTTCTGCTCGTCCATATCGCGCCGCTGCATCGTCGAGTTGCCCGCGCCGGTACCGGTGGTGCCCGGTGAGCCGTAGCCGCCTTTGTCGCGGCTGCTTCTCATGTGATGGCGCTTCGACGGTGTATTGAGCGTGCTCCCGTCCGGCGACGCGCCGGCACCCGGGCCGCCTACCGCGCCGTTCTCATTGCCCGTGCCCGCCGGGCCGCCGCCCGTACCACCGCCGTTGCCGGCCTGGGCATACACGCCGCCCGCGCAGGCGAAGGCAAGCGCCGAAGCAAGCAGAGTCTTCGTCATGGATTTCATCGTGGTTCCTCCATCGAAAGGTTTTTCCTATGCGCGTCGGATTCCGCACGCACCAACGAAGCTGCAAGCACCATGCCTCGAAGCGTTGGCAAGGGGCGGCGGACGCGCGCTTCGGGAACGGGTATTGCGACGCCCCTAAGTTCTCCATGGCCTTATCGCATCGATCGCCATGATCGCCGTAATCGGTCCAGACGACTCCGTTCGAGTGAACACGTGAGAGACCCCGCTGCCCGCGCCCGCGCCAGGCTGAAGCGGCGCATCGCCAGCGACCTCTGGCAGGCTGTTTGGCGTTACCGCAACGAGACGCTCGACGCCACTGCGCTGATGATCGCGGCGAAGCTCGCGGGCGTGTCCGTGCCGCTGGCACTGCGCTCGCTCGTCGACGATCTCGGACACCACACGCCGCTCGCGCTCATTCCCGTTTTCCTCGTGCTCGCTTATGCGCTGCTGCGTTTTCTGGGTGACGCATTCGGCGAAGCGAGAGACGTGGTTTTCAGCACCGTCACTCAACACACGGTCGCATCGCTCGCCGAGCGCACATTCGCGCGCCTGCACAGTCTCGGCGCCCGCTTCCACGCGAAACGCGAGACGGGGTCGATCGTGCGCGACGTACAGAAGGGAACCGATGGCATCGGTTATCTGCTCGGCGTCGGCTTGTTCACGATACTGCCCGCGCTGATCGAGATCGCCAGCATCGTCGGCATCATCGTTCTGAACTTCACCACGACGTTCATCTGGATCATCGTCGCCACACTCGTTGCGTACGCCACCTACACGACGATCTTTACGCGCCGCCGCATGGCGGTGCAGCGCGAAGTCAACCTGCTCGAGTCGTCGGCGGACAGCCGGCTCGTCGACAGCATGCTCAACTACGATACCGTGAAATATTTCGCGGCCGAGGAGACCGAGACCGAGCGTTATCGCGGCGTGCTCGCGCGATGGGTGCTTGCGCGGCTCCAGAATCAACGGGCACTGACGGCGCTGCATCTCGGCCAGAGCGCGATCGTCTGCGTCGGCATCGCGGCTGCGATGCTGCTCGCCGTGCAATATGTGGCTGCGGCACGGATGAGCGTCGGCGATCTCGTGCTCGTCAATGCGTACATCGTGCAAGTCTGTATGCCGCTCAATACCCTGGGCTTCGTCTTTCGCGAAACCAATGACGCACTGGTGAACGTCGAGCGCATGTTCGCCGTGCTCGCGGGCGAAGAGCAAGCGGGCCGCGCGCCCAATGCGGATGAGGATCGCGATGAGCCCGGCGCGAAGCCGCTTGCCGTCGGCGCAGGCGAGATCGCATTCGATCGAGTGGACTTCGGCTATGACCCCGCCCGGCAGATCCTGCACGAGGTGACGTTTCGCGCGGCGCCGGGGCGCACGCTCGCCGTGGTGGGAGGCAGCGGTTCGGGGAAGTCGACCCTCGTGCGGTTGCTCTTTCGGCTCTACGGACCGAACCAGGGGCGCATCGCCATCGACGGTCAGGACATCGCGCAAGTGACGCGACGCACCCTCAGAGAGGCGATCGGCATTGTGCCCCAGGATACGGTGCTCTTTAACGAGACCATCGCTTATAACATCGGCTACGGTCGGCCGCAGGCCTCGCGTGCCGATATCGTACGTGCCGCGCGCGCGGCGCAGCTCGACGAGTTCGTCGAACGGCTGCCCGATCACTACGATACGCCCGTGGGCGAACGCGGACTGCGCCTCTCAGGCGGCGAACGCCAGCGCATCGCCATCGCGCGCGCGTTCTTGAAAGACCCGCCCATCATCGTCTTCGACGAAGCCACGTCCGCGCTGGACACGCGCTCCGAGCGCGCGATCCAAACCGAATTCCGTCGCTTGTCGGAGGGGCGTACGTCGATCGTGATCGCCCATCGTCTTTCGACGATCGTCGACGCCGACAAGATTCTCGTGATGGAGCACGGGCGTATTGTCGAGCAGGGCACGCACGACGAACTGATGGGACGGCCCGACGGTGTCTATGCCCACATGTGGGCGCTGCAGCGCGAACAGGGCGAGCTCGAGCACGCCCAGCGCAAGCTTGCCGCCCATCCGCTGCCGATCGGCGAGCTGACCGCCGCGATCGCGGCACGTGTGACCACGCGCGCGACGGCACGCGGCGTCGTGTTTTCGACCGATGTCGTCGATGCGACGTTGCCTGTCACGGGCGAGACGGAAGAGATCGAGCGCGCGGTTGCGATGCTGTGTGCCAACGAGATCGATCACGCGTCGCCTGGCGAGCGCGTCGTGTTGCGCGCGCAGCGCATGGAGAACGTCGTCTGGCTCGTGGTGCTCGGCGCGCACGCGAAGCCGGCGCCACTCACAGACGAGCAGGCCGCGGAGGCAGAGCGCGTACTCGGCGCGGCCGGCGGCACGTTCATGCCAAAGTCATTCGAGGGCCGCGTGGCATATATCGCCGCGTTGCCATTGCTGCCGATCGTGCCGGCCACTGCCTCGCGGTCCGTGACGACGAGCGAGACCGGGCGCCGGGAAGGCCTCGCAGCCGAGGCGCGGCGTCCGCTCCCGCTCGATGGGATTGCGGTGCTTGCCATCGATGACGACGAGGAGGCCCGCGATGCACTCGAAGCCGCGCTCGTTGCGAACGGAGCGACTGTCCAACTGGCCGGAACGGGCGACGATGCGCTTGCGCGGCTCGAACGCACCCAACCTTCGCAATGGCCGGGGGTCGTCGTCTGCGACATCACGTTATCCGACGAAGACGGATGCGAGGTGTTGGCGCGTATTCGCGAATTGGCCAGACGACATACCGCACCGGCGCCTCCTGCCATTGCGCTGACGGGCCATGCCGACGGCGCGACGCGCCAGCGCACGCAGTGCGCCGGATTCAAGGCGCATCTCGTCAAGCCTGTCCAGATCGACGCGCTGGCAGAGGAAATTCAACGGCTTGCCGCTCATGCATGAGGATGGACGGCGCAGCACACCGAAGTGCCGCACCCGCGCGTTCAGGCGGCCAGGCAGCGCTGCGACGCCCGCTCGAGCACTTCGTCAGCCCATTGATTGATACTCTTGCCGGCCGCCGCGGCTGCAACGCCGACAGCCGCATGAACTTCCGGACGAATGCGCAGCATCAGCTTGCCCGACGCGGGCTTTTCCGGAACGCGGCCGATTTTGCGGCAATCGTCGAGGTAGTGATCGATCGCGGCATGAAAGTCTTCCGTCAATCCGGCCACTGTTTCACCGTGAAACGTGATGCGATCGGATACACCGAGCACATATCCAACCAAAATGTTTTCGCGCGGATCGTATTCGATGCGCGCGAGATATCCGTTATAGCGCATGACATTCATCACGGCTCGACTCCCAGTTCACTAAACCATTCCCGCAGGGCTTCCACTTGGTACCTTCGTGCGTCTTTGCCAGGGTGCGGCCGATGCATATACCGACGCGAACAGCGGATCTCGAACGCGACCCGTGACCCCGCACCTTCCCTGACTTCGCCACCCAACCCGAGGACCAACGCCTCGATGTCGGCGAAAACGATTCCCGCCAGTGTCGGCTGGCGGAATATCGCTTCGAGCGTTTTCGCATGCTTGCCCTTCATCGCACCTCGCGATAGCAGAAAATGATATCAGATGAACTGACACAATGCTATCGATGTGTGTGACGGGCCAATAGTCGACCGTTCGGCTAACCGGCCGTCGACAGGGGATTCGCCGGAACAGCAACCGCTTCGCGCACTCTCGCTCCAATGGCTATGGACTGCACTACATTGCACCGCAATCGAGAAAGCGTTTAGCGTGTGCAACCTGAGAGTGATGACGATGCGAGTCGATATCCCGTCTTACGACGGAGAAGATAAGAATGGGCCGATCACGGCGGAGCAACATGCGGACTCCGCTATGCAACGTCCGCGCGCGAGGCCCGGCGGCCCGCCGGGCTTGTCCTCGTTTGTGCGTCCGTCCCAGGCCTCGGATGTCGACGAAAGCGCTCCGAGCGCGGACGGATCCGCGACGAACACCTATGTCATCGAGCATCTCGCGCGTCTGATGCGCGACGGCCGAGTGTTCTATGTGGGCGACCGAAAGCTGACGCTGGGACGGCGTGGCATGCCGCAGCTCGGTGAAGAGGAATTGTCGGTTGCGCGCGATGGCCTCTTGATGTTGAGCGGCAAGCCCGTCGAGCTCAGGAATACGCCGGCCGCTCGGAGAGACGAAACGGCTCATCTCGCACTGCACGGGCAGATTCTGAAAGATCCCTATCAATGGATGGACGAAGGCGATCCGATCGACAACGCTGAACTCGTTCGATGGATGAACGGACAGAACGATTACACGCGCTTGCGGCTCGATCGCTCCAATGCGCGACCGCTGTTGGAGCAGGACATGCGCGATGCGGCCGCGAAAATGCTGGCCATTCCCGAGACCGTTGAATGGCGCGAAGGGCAGCAGTTCTATTGGCGCGTTCCTGATGGGGGCAACACCCAGAAATTCTTTGTTCGCACGGGCTTGGATGGCGACGAGAGAATGATCTTCGATCCCGTCACTCAAAGCCCTGGCGCGGATCGTGGCCTCAGTGTCTATGTGCCAAACGCACTGAAATCGAGCGTATCGCCCGACGGCAAATACGTGGTCATTCCGTTGTCGAATGGCGACGAGAATCTTGAACTGGTAGTGGTCGACGCGCAAGCCGGGGTAGTGCTGGACGACTCGTTGCAACGCGTCCGGCATGGCAGCATCACGTGGCTTGACGATTCGACGTTTGTATATTCCCGCGGAATGCCACGCCGCCTGGACAGACCCCGTACCGAGTACTACGCGGAGAAGCAGCTCTATCGCCATGTGGTGGGTACGGACATGCGCGACGACGTGCCAGTCTTCGGAAATGGGTTGCAAGCCGATACGAATGGAGGCCGCTACAACAATCTGGAGATCAAGCTCATCGGCGATTGTGCGTTTGGCAGCTCACGCTTCGGTGTGGCTCGCGAGCTCGATGTCTTCGTCGCGTCAAAAGAGGAGCTGTCGAGGGGAGTACCTTCGTGGAAAAAGATCATCGATTCGTCCCGTGGCGTCGTGGCTTTCGATAAATGCGGGGACGACTGGGTGATGATGGTATGCGGCAGCAGGCAACGCGAACGCAAGGTTCTGCGCGCGCAAGGCGGGGACGAGCCGAATTGGGACACCGCAACGCTCGCGGTGCCCGAGACCGGCCAGGACATTACCGGGATACACGTAAAAGACGGCGTGCTCTATGTGACACGCATGGTCAATGCGATGACCGAGGAGCTGCTTCGCGTGCCGCAGGACGATGCGCAAATCGCTGCCGTTTTTTCGATCGACGGAAAAATTTCAAGTGTTTCGAGCTTGCCGGTGGCGTTAGGTGGGAGTGCCAAAGACGGCTCCGGTCACGCCGGCCTGCTCATCGAAGCTATCCCCTGGACGAGCGGCCTGAGTCAATCGTGCCGCCTGACGTACGATGGCGGAAAAACGGAGCTTTCCGCATTGTCGGCTACGCCCGATTTTTCCTCCGATATTGCGACGGAGTTGCGATATGCGAGCAATCCCGGTGGGCGGCCGGTACCGGTCATCCTTGTCCATCGCAAGGACTTGAATCGCGGCGAGCCCCATGTCGCCAAACTGATCTCCTATGGCGGATACGAAGTCCGGACGCAGCCGGACTTCCTTCACCACGCGCTCGACTCGCACGCGTTGGCCGGACAGCGCAACGTCGTACTGGCCTACGCGGATGTCTGGGACGGCGCTGCCGATGAAGTGAATGCGGCAGCCCGGATGCTGATCGAAGAAGGCTATACCACGGTATCGCAGCTGACGCGCTCCGGCCGTAGTCGAGGCGGGGCAACGGTCGGACTGGCCGCAACGCATGCCCCCGAATTGTCCGCACGACTGCTGCTCGAACACGGCATGGTCGATACCATTGGTCACGAATTCACGCCTAACGGCCCGGGCAATATTCCCGAATTCGGCAGCGTAGCGACACCGCAAGGGCTGCAACAGAAGCTGAAAATCGATGTGTATCGCAATCTGCCGGCCGTTGATTTTCCCGAGAAGGTCATGGTCACGACCGGGCACCTGGACATTCGCGTCGAGGCAGCGGCGTCGGGCAAGCTGGTCGCAGCGCTTCAGTATGCGAACGACCGTGCGGGGCGCACGCGCGATATTTTGCTGCGCAGCGATCCCGGGGTCGGGCATTTCCAGCGTACGGTCGAGCAGATCGCAACCTATGCGACCGATATCGGCTTATTCGTGCTCGATGCCATCGAGCGATGAATTGCCGCTGCTCAACTCGACGCGACACGCGAGCCCAGGCGCTCGCGAAAATGATGGGCCGTCATATGCAGTCCATCGTCGAGCGCCGTCTTGGGCTCCCAGCCAATCAACGCACGCGCCGCCGAGATATCGGGCTGGCGATGCCACGGATCGTCGATCGGCAGCGGGCGGAACGTGATCGCGCTCGACGAGTCCGTGGCGCGTAGGACATGCGCTGCCAACTCCAGCATAGTGACTTCATGCGGGTTGCCGAGATTGACCGGATCGCAGGTGCCGTCGGGGGCATCCATGAGGCGAATGAACGCGTCGACGATGTCGTCCACGTAGCAAAGCGAACGGGTCTGGGACCCATCGCCATAGACGGTCAACGGTTCGCCCGATAGCGCCTGAACCATGAAGTTGGACACCACGCGTCCGTCGGCCGGATGCATGCGCGGCCCATAGGTATTGAAGATGCGGGCAATCCGTATTTCGAGGCCGTACTGACGGTGGTAATCGGCAAAGAGCGTTTCCGCGCACCGCTTGCCCTCGTCGTAGCACGAGCGCGGGCCGATCGGGTTCACGTGGCCCCAGTAGTCTTCCTTTTGCGGGTGAACGCGGGCGTCGCCATAGACCTCGCTCGTCGATGCCTGAAAAATCTTCGCGCGCACACGTTTGGCAAGGCCGAGCATATTGATAGCACCGTGCACGCTCGTCTTCGTGGTGCGCACTGGATCGTATTGGTAATGGACCGGAGACGCGGGGCAGGCGAGGTTGTAAATTTCATCGACTTCGACGTAAAGCGGAAACGTCACGTCGTGGCGCATCAGCTCGAAATTCGCGCGTGGCAGCAGGTGCGCGACGTTCTCGCGTGTGCCGGTAAAGAAGTTATCGACGCAAAGCACGTCGTGGCCTGCTTCAACCAACCGTTCGCAAAGGTGCGAGCCCAGAAACCCGGCACCGCCCGTCACCAGTATTCGTTTTCGATCGAGTTCCTTCACGTGTCTTCTCCGGTTCGATGAAAGAGTCGCCGCCTGCCTGCACGGCCTAGGCGGTAACCTCGCGCAGCACGCGGCGCCAGTCGTCGACGAAGCGGCCGATGGGAAAGCGCTCGAGCGCGACACGGCGCGCGCCGTCGCCGAGTCGCTTGGCTTCGCCTGGGTCGCGCAGCAGGAGCCGCATGTCGCGCACGAGCGAATCGACGTCGGTCGAGATGAAACCGCTCTCGCCGTTTTTGATCACGGTGACGAGTTCGGTCGTCGCGAGCCCGACGATCGGCATGCCGATCGTCATTGCCTCGACGATCGCAAGGCCCAGACTCGTCCAACGGATCGGGTTGAAAAAGAGCCGATAGCGGGCCGAAAATGCGGCGAGATCGAGGTTGCCTATTTCGCCGAGTCCACCCGCACGCTCCGCATCCATGCCGACAAGATCGAGCGGCACCTGAGTCGCCACGCTTCGATAGATATCGGCACCGAGTCGGCGGCCACGGCTCGCGAGATTGTTGATGACGACGATGCCTCGTTCGAGTTCTCCCGTGTAACGCACGCCATCCTGCACGACGACGCCGTGCTCGATGACACGCGTCGGCGTATCGCCGCAATCCCACATCAGGCGGTTGAACGGCGTCACGTGAACCATGAGCGTGTCCGCATCGTCGACCCAGTGCCGTTCGCAAAACGGATTGCGCTGCGGCGGATCGTGCTCCAGATAAATGCGGGGTAGGGCGCGCTGCGCTTCCGAGAGCACGTCCAGGCGATCGGTTTCCCAGTGCTCGCGGTGCTGATAGAGCACGACATCGAATTCGCGCTGAGCGACTTCCTGGGCGTCGACTTCATGAACGTTGTCGCCCCATGGCAATACGCCTGTGCGGCCCGCATGGCCGGGCGGATTGCCGGGGCGCGTGACGAGCCAGAAGTCGTGAGGCGCTTGCGTCAGGTAATAAAGATAGTTGCCGTGGACATGCCAGGTCAGTACACGCAGTCTGCGCTCAGGTCGCATGTCGGTCCTCCCTGTCGGGCGCGCCGCGCATATGCAACACACCTGGCGCGCCAGGGTGTGTGCGCGACCGATGCGCCAATTGAGCGAGTGCCTCGCTCACCACGCTGTCGATGCTGATGTTGTGCGCGCAGGCATGGTCGTAAGGACAGTCGCGAAACGCGCAGGGCCGGCAGGGCGGATAGCTTGCGAGCACATGATGGCGGTCACGATCGAGTGGGGCCCAACGGCGCGTGTCGCTGCCCGAGGCGATTACGGTACTCGGCGTGCACATGGCCGCAGCCAGGTGGGATATCCCCGTGTCGTTGCACACGACGAGCCGCGCGTGGGCCACGAGCGCGGCGAGCCCGCCAAGCGACGTCGCCCCGGCGAGATGCAGCGCGGGCGCCGTCATTGCGCCGAGTACCGCCGCGGTGATATGCGCCTCGTGCGATGTCCCGGTAATCGCGATTTGCCAGCCTTGCTCCGAAAGCGCGTCGGCGACTTCGGCGAAGCGGGCCGGCGGCCATCGGCGCGACGGCAGCTGCGCGCCGGGATGAAGCAGCACGAGCCGCTCGGGTTCGATGCCGTGAGTCATCTCGAGCGCCGCATACTCCGCGCGATCCTGTGCGGTGAGCGGAAACCAGAGCGTATCGTCGGCCGCCGGCAGCCCGAGTGCCCGCACGAGCGCCAGGTAGCGGCGCGGCTCCGGCAGCGTATCGGGCCATGCCACGAGGCCGGGCGCCGGTGCTTCATGCGGCTCGATGAAACCGGCGCACGTCGCGGCACCCAATCGCCCGACAATCGCATTGGCGCAGCCGCCGCTGCCATGCATCTGAATGGCGAGATCGAAACGCCGCCGGCGCATGGCGGAAAAAAATGTCGGCAGGCCTGCCTCGCTTTCTTCCTGCTCGGGAAAGCCGGGCGCACCCGGAAAGACGACGAGTTCGTCGACGAGCGAGCTGAAACGCTCGACGAACTGCGTTGCCCAGGGCAGGCCGATCAGCGTGATATACGCTTGCGGCCACGCCGCGCGCAGTGCGCGCAGCGCGGGCACGGCGCACAACATGTCGCCCAGTTGCAGCGCGCGGAATATCGCAACGCGGCTCGGCGCCGGGAAAATCGGCATGGCTTGCGCGGTGTCGTTCAGAGAAACCATGTTCGGTAGCTCAAGGCGCCGCGAAGACGCCAGTAGATCGAGAGGAATGGAATCAGCATCGATGTAGCGGCCATCTCGGCGATATGCCGCCAGTCGCGGCTGCGCCCCTGCATGCGGAGCGCAAAGAACCGCGCTGTCAGCGCGAGCCAGATCAGTGCGGAGCCGCATGCGATCCACGGCGCTCGGGCGAGAACGGAGCCCAGTACGACGAAGGCGGCGGCCGCCGTCGCGTAGTAGTCGATGGGCGGCCTGCGGGCGATGCGACGCTTGTACAGATCGCGATACTTGCGGTAAAGAAGTGCTTCGAAGCGGCTCTTCTTTTGTTGCGAGAGGCTCACGCCCCACCGCGCCGGGCGCACGGGATGCACGACGATGGCATCCGTTGCGCGGGCGATGCGTGCGCCGCTCATCAGCAGCGCAAACTGCAGATCCGAATCCTCGCGCCATGCGGCCGTGAAGCGCTCGTCAAATCCGCCGACGGCAACGAGCGACGCGCGGCGAACGAACGCGTTGGCTGTGGCGAACTCGGCGCGCTCGAGCCCGCTGGCGTCCGCTTCGTAGTCGGTCGGCTCCGGTGGCAGGGGCACCACGATCGTACCCGCCACTGCGGCCACGTCGTCGTCGAGTGCGGTGAGGCCCCGTTCGAGCCAGTGCGTATCGGGTATCGTGTCGTCGTCGGTGAACGCGATGACCGGCGCGCGCGCATGCCGCCAACCCGCGTTGCGCGCGGCGGCCGGGCCCTGGCTTGCGCGAATCGGCAGATAGTCGATACGCAGGCCGCGTGCGTCGTGCGCTGCGGCGAAGCGCCGCGCCACCTCGCGTGTGGCCTCGTCCGGACCGTCGTCGCAGACGACGATCTCATAGCGCTGCGGCGCGAGTGTCTGACAGGTGAGCGCATCGAGGCACCGTTCGAGCAGATCGGGCCTTCGCCATGTCGGCACAACCACCGATATGTCGGGCGGTGAGACCGCGAAGGCATCAGGCGTCCTGGCGCGCGACGTTGCGGCTCTCTGCGGATACGGGTCGCGCGCGTTCACCCGGCCCTCCCGTTCGTGGTGTCCTTGGCCTTCGTTATCAGAAACGGACCGATCACCAATGCGTCGAGCGGCGATGTCCAGAACGATTCGATTGCGTCGCGCGGTGAGTTGACCATCGGCTCGCCGCGCGTGTTGAACGACGTATTGACGAGGATCGGCACGCCGGTGCGCGCGTGAAATGCGGCGAGCAGATCGTAATACAACGGATGCTGCGCGCGATTGACGGTCTGGATGCGCGCCGTGCCGTCGACGTGCCGCACCGCGGGAATCCGCTCGGCGCGCTCGGGCCGGACGTCGAAAATGAACAACATGAAAGGCGCCTTGCGCGCGCCGACGAACCAGTCGGCGGCGTGCTCCTCCATGACGACGGGCGCGACGGGGCGAAAGTCTTCGCGATCCTTGATCTCGTTGAGCTTGGCCTGCATACCCGGATCGATCGGAGACGCGAGGATCGAACGTGCGCCGAGTGCGCGCGGCCCGAACTCCGTACGGCCCTGATACCAGCCGATGACGTTACCGGCCGCGAGCAGTTCCGCGGTCTCGCCGGCGATATCGGTCAAGCGTCTGTACGCCAGTTTCGACCACCGCAAGAACGCCTCGATTTCGTCATCGGGATAAGCCGGGCCCAGGTAGGCATGATCCATCGTCCAGCGGCGCTCGTGGTCACCCTGCCGGCCGCGCTCGCGCGAGTCGATCCACAGTGCGGCGCCCAGCGCTGTGCCCGCATCGCCCGCGGCGGGCTGGACCCAGACCTCGTCGAACGGACCATGATCCCGGAGATAGGAATTCATCACGCAGTTGAGCGCGACGCCGCCGGCCATGCAAAGGCGCGGCAAACCGGTGCGCGTGTGCAGCCATTGCGTCAACTGCAGTACCGTCTCTTGCAGGACACACTGCAGCGATGCCGCGATGTCGTAGTGCCGGGCGTCGAGCGGTCCGCCCCGTTCGCGCGGCGGACCGAAGCGTTCGATAAGGCGCGGTGCTTCGACGGTATAGCTGCCGTCGCCGCGGTAACGGACAATTTCGCGGAACACGTCGGCATAGACCGGCTTGCCGAACGCGGCGAGCGCCATGACCTTGTACTCGTCGGACGAGTGCAGGAAGCCCAGCCAGTCGGTCACAGCCTCATAGAGCAGTCCGAGCGAATGAGGCAACTCGACCTGCTTGATGCGTTTGTATTGTCCGCCGACGAATTGGCCCAGGCTCGTCGTCACGCCTTCGCCGCGGCCGTCCATCGTCAGCACGGCGGTATCGCCGGCCGGCGCCGCGAGAAACGCGCTGGCCTCATGCGCGAGATGGTGTTCGACGTAGTGCCAGGCGAAGCGGTGTCCACTGCCAGGCGCTCTAAAACGTTTGGCGAGATGGTGAGGCGCGCCGTCGATGAGCTGCGCCCGCGCGTTGACGATATAGCTCAAAAAGAGCGGGTCCCAGGGCGACGCATTCGGATCGCCCGGCGGCTGCACACCGGGTTCGAGCGGCAACGCAATGGATGCGCGGCCTGCGCGCGTTGGCGCGGGCATGATGGGCAACAACGCGGGATCGTAGGAATACGCCACATGATCGACATCGGCGAGCGAGATGCCGGCTTCCTTGAGGCAATAATCGATCGCATCGAATGGCAGTTGCCACGTGGAAAACGGCACGGGACGCTTGCCATGCTTCACATGGGTGAAGCGCTCGTCTTCCGCTGCGGCAAGCACTATTCCGTCGCGCACGATTACCGCGGCGCTATCGTGATAAACGGCATTGATTCCGAGAGTATGCATGGCTGTCACTCGTCAAAGATCCGATGGCACGCGTTCGGGGGCGCGGCGAGTCGCCATCGAACGGACCGGCTCGGGTTCGGACATCGAAGCGGTGCGTCTGGCCGCCAGTTCAAGGGCGGCCGCTGCGACCTCGGCGGCCGGCACGCCCAGCAGGCAGGCGTGGTGGCCTTTGGGACAGACGCTGCGATAGCACCAGCGGCAATCGACATCGCGAAAGAGCACACGGTGTTCTGTCTGCCACGGCGTATGCTGCGGATTGGTCAGCGCATACAGATCCACGACTGGCGTGCCGAGTGCCGACGCCAGGTGAACGGGACCGCTGTTGTTGCCGATCAGCACGGCGGCTCGCTCGATGAGCGCGCCGAGTTCGCCGATGCTCAGTTGTCCCGATAAATCGTAAAGACGCGGCTGCGCCGCGGGTCCCGCGGCGGAAATCACCGACCGGATGAGATCGCGTTCGTTGGCGCCGCCGGTCAGCAGGATCGGCATCGGGCTCAGGCGTGCGAGCCGCGCCGCCGCTTCGCCGAACCGTTCGGTGGGATAGCGGCGCGATGCGGCGCTCGCGCCTGGGTGAATGACGAACCACGGGCCGCGTACCGGGATGCCGCGCGCGGCCAGCCGGCGCGTCAGCGAGCGTCTTGCCCGAGCATTGACGTCGAAGCGCATGCGCGTATCGCCGCTGATTGCGCCGACCCTGGCGACGAGTTGCAACTGTCGTTCCGCCTCGTGCCGCACGCCGTCGTGCGGCTCGGTTTCGCAGACCCAGTCGGTCAGCAGGCCATACGGGTTCTCGCGGCAATGCGCGAGCCGCCGCGGTATGCCTGCGAAGTAGCAGAGCATGGCAGCCGGCAGGGGGTTCTGACTGTAGACGGTAAAGATAGCGGCGGCGTCGAAGTGCCGCTCGCGCAGGGCGTTCACCATCGCGAGATCAGGCGCCGGGTCGAGTGTGTCCGGTGCGCCGTGCCAGGGCGCGTCATAGCCGAGCACTTCGTCGACATCGCCGAGAAACGGTGCGAGCCCCGCGTTTGACATCGCTGTCAGCAGCGTCAGGTGCCGCCCAGGTGCGGCGGTGCGCAAGGCATGCAGGGCAGGCGTCGTCATCAGCACGTCGCCCATGTGATCGAGGCGCACGCACAGAATGCGCTTGACTTCCGCGCCCCAGCGCGAAGCGGTGGATTCGCGCGCGCTCGCATGCGGCGACGAAGGGGCCAGTGCGAATGGCGGTGCATTCATTGCGCGTCCCTCGCTGTCTCGGTGGAGGCACGCGCCGTTGGCCGCCGCTGCTTCAACGCGCCGACGATTGCGAGCGCGGCCTCATACATGTCGGATACGCGCAGCGTTGGCCGCCGCAGAGGCCCATCGCACCACTGCGTCTCGTGGCCGTTGTCGATCAGGATCGTTCGGCAGCCGGCCCGCGTGCCGGCTTCGACATCATCTAGGATGTCGCCGACGAACCAACTCGCCGCCAGATCGAGACCATGTTCGCGCGCGGCGCGCAGCAAGAGGCCAGGAGCCGGTTTGCGACAGCTGCAATCGACGGCATACGGGGCGATACGCCCCTGCGGATGATGCGGGCACCAGTAGGCGCCGGCGAGCAGCGCACCGCACGAGGCGAACATGTCGTGGAGGTGAGCTTCCATCGTGTCGAGAGCACCGTGAGGAAAACGTCCGAATGCCACACCGCTTTGATTGCTGACGACGAAGGGTGCGATGCCGTGCGCCGCGAAAAGCCTCAGCGCGTCGGCCGCGCGAGGCGTGAAGCGCATTGATTCGGGACTGACGTTGTAAGGCACGTCTTCGAGCAACGTACCGTCCTTGTCGAGCAATACGGCGGGCTTGAGCATGTTAGCGTCGCGCTCAAGCACGGCCAGCGGCAGCACGCGCGCCGCGCTGCTGTTTCTTCACCCGCTCGCGCCGCAGATCCGTTACCGCGATGTTCGCCGGTATGCGCGCGACCCGTCGATAGACGGCTTCGAGTTGTGCGGCCACCTGGGCCCACGTGAACTCGCGGTGAGCGCGGGCGAGGCCCGCTTCACCCATGCGTGCGCCCAACGCGGGGTCGGCGGCAAGTTGCGCGAGCCGTTCGGCCAGCGCCATCGGGTCGTGTGGGGGCACCAGAAAGCCAGTTTCGGCATCGACGACCGAATAGCGGATACCCCCGACATCCGCACCGATCACGGGCCGCGCGCACGCCATCGCTTCGAGCGGCGTGATGCCGAACGGCTCGTACCAGGGCGTCGTGACAAACACGTCGGCGGCGCCATAGTACTGACGCAGTGCTGCCCGGCCGCGTCGCCCGACGAACGTCAGATGGTTGTCCGCGCCGCAGTTGGCGGCGACGCCGCGCAAGCGTGCGATTTCCGGTGTCGCGATCTCGTTGGGGAGATCGGCGTTGCCGCCCACGACATAAAGGTGAGCATCGACATGCATGCGTTCGCGCAACAATGCGAGGGCGCGAACGACGTTATCGATGCCCTTGCGCGGCACGATCCTGCCCAGCTGCAATACGGCGAATCGGTCGTTCGGCCAGCCAAGCATCTTGCGCGCGAGTGCGCGGTCCATCGGAGCGAACTCGGCGGTATCGAAGCCGCAGGGAACAATTTCGACCCGGGCCGGATCGATCGCATAGTGTTCGTGCAGATCGGCCGCGTCCTGCGGGCATTCGGCGATCACTACGTCGCTTTCCCGCACGAGCTGCTCTTCTATCGCGAAGCGCTCGTCCGGAAAACCGTCGTCGGCGCCCTGGTGTAACCGGCGCACTTTGCCCAGCGCATGGAATGTCATGACGAGCGGAATGCCTTGCGCGTGCTTCGCCTTGAGCGCAGCCAGACCCGACATGAAGAAGTTGGCGTGAATCACGTCATACGGCGTCGATTCGCGCCGGCAAAATCCGAGCAGAAAATCGGCGAAAGCCGGCATATAGGGCAGCAGCGCCTCCTTCGGCATTTGCGTCGGCGGGCCGGCCGGCACATGAATCACTCGGACCCCATCCATATCCGACATGGCGGGTAGCAAGGCGCGATCGCGCCGCGTGAACACATCGACTTCATGTCCGGCGCGTCGTAGTTGCCGCGCGACGTTGGCGACATAGATGTTTTGACCGCCGCTGTCGACACCGCCTGCGACGGCGAGCGGAGAAGCATGTTCACTGACCAGTGCGATTTTCATTTGGGGTCCTTGGTACGGAGACGGTGCTGAGCGTTTCGCCGATGGCCTCTTCCGGCGGGTATGCGCGCGAGGCCGTCTCACGCCCTTCAGCATGCGTTGTGCCAATCGTTGCCATGCATCCGGTCAAAGCTTCACAAGCGGTTCTCAACGGTGCATCGGTTCTGTGATCTTTACTCGATGGCTCGACGCATCGTCTCTCTTACGCGGAACGATGTAATTAGGACGCACGTTTGCGGCGGCTCGTTGCAGCTTGCAGGGGCGCCGAACGTCAAACCGCTGGAGCACTTTTTGCTGCCGCCATGGCGTTCGCGTGCGAACTGGGCCGGAAGCACGGCAACGACAGCAAGGACACATCAAGGAGCGAGTGGGATGAATCGCATCTCCGTAGTCGTCTTGACTCACAACCGTTTGCCTGAAGTCATGCGCACGGTGTCGCATCTGGTGTCGTTACCCGAGGCACCGCCAGTCATCGTGGCGGACAACGGCTCCACCGATGGAACGGCGACAGCACTGCGTCAGCGCTTTCCAAGCGTGCAGGTAGTCGAATGCGGCGCCAATCTTGGCGCGGCAGGGCGCAATCGCGCGGCGAAGTTGGCGAAAACCGACTACATCGCCTTCAGCGACGACGACACCGAATGGGAACCGGGTGCGCTCGACGAAGCCGTCCGCGTGCTCGACGCCGCGCCTCGAGTGGCGGTGCTGTCCGGACGTGTGCTCGTTGGCGAGTCCCGGCAGCTCGATCCAACCTGCCGACTCATGCGCGCAAGTCCGCTCGATCGAGCCGGTTTGCCGGGGCCGGCGCTCGTAGGCTACATGGCGGGCGCCTGCGTATTTCGCTCGGCAGTGTTCAGGCAAATGGGAGGGTATGAGCCGCGTCTTTTCATTGGCGGCGAGGAAGCGCTTGTCTCGCTCGATGTGCTCGATGCCGGCTACGCAATCGTCTACTGCGATTCGGTCGTCGTCACGCACCGGCCGTCGGCGGCGCGCGACGCGCCCTTGCGCCGGCGCATGCTCGCGCGCAATGCGGCGGTTGTCGCGTGGCTGCGCTTGCCGCGCGGCGAGGCGTTGGCGGCGAGCGTCAGTGCGTTGATCGAGCTCGCGCGCGAAGGTCGATTCATCAGACACGGGGGCGCGTTGCTGCGCGATATCGGGTGGGCTATTCGCAGACGGCGCCCCGTTGGACTACATGTCGTGCAGATGCGCGAGCACGTGCGGCTGGCACAACGGGAGGCGGTCCGCAGCGAGACGGCGCTTCAGCGGCCGGAGACCGCGCGCCGATACGCATGGCGCGCTAGCGAGAGGCGCCAATAGCGTTCGGGCTCGACTAGATCGTTGGGATGTGCGTCGCCGAGCGCTCGCAATTGGCTCCGGTAGGCTCGGACGCTGCGCCACTTGCGCGTGGCGGCGCGCGCGCTTCGGAGTGGGCCGAGCATATCGGCGACATCGGGTGTCGCGACGATTCCATTTGCCGCGAGGACATCGCGGCGCTCGAGCGCGATTCGTCCGATGTGCCGATAGATCGCCTCTTCGTAGACGATGAGCGGCGCGATTCTCGCCGAGGCGAGCAATGAGCAGCATGCATCGGCCACCAGTACGTGATCGGAATGGTAGAGGCCGATGGGCGCGACGACAGGGAGACGGCCGCTTCGTATCCATGCTTCGTGCACTCGCCCCGCCACTGCTTCAACGGTGAAGGATTGCCGATATTGACTGTCTGTCAACGCCAGTCGTATCGGCCGAGCGCCGAGTAATGCGAGCGCACGATCGTCTTCGCGCATGCGCGCTTCCAATGCGAGATCCGAATCCGCAAAACCCGCTGCCCGGTCCCAGGAGGTGGAAACCGGCGGCTTAGGCGCACCCGCGAACACGGTGCAGACGACGGAGCCCGGATGCATGGCGAGCAGCATGCCGCAGCTGAAAACGGCGTCGTCGAGATGGGGCGAAACGACAAAAAGAGGAGAAGGGCTCATGAGGCGGGCGAGGAGCCGGCAGCGCCGATGCAGCGTGCGCTGCAAAGAAAATGCCTGCGGCCTGCGGTACTATCCGAGCCATTCCGGAAGGAAACGCCGAGTATGGACTTCGACAAAACAGACCGCACGATACTGATGGCCGTCCAGACCGACGGCCGCATCACGAACGCCAGCCTTGCCGAGACGGTTGGGCTGAGCGAAACGCCCTGTGCGCGACGGCTCAAGCGCCTGGAGACCGAAGGCGTGATCGAGGGTTACCGGGCCGTCTTGTCGAAGACCGCGCTCGGCATCGGCGTCACCGCGTTCGCGCTCGTGCGCTTCGGGGTGCACGATCATCGGTTGGCGGATGAGTTCGAGCGGCAGATCCAGGCGCTGCCGCGCATCGTCTCGTGCCACAACATTTCCGGTAGCGCCGATTATCTGCTGCACGTCGTGGCCCGAGATCTCGAAGACTATGGCGCATTCGTGCGCGATGTCCTGCGGGCGTTGCCGGGCGTCACGTCGGTCGAATCGGTGCTTTCACTGCGGGAAGTCAAACGCAACGCGGGCCTGCCGCTTTTGGGAAGCGGGCAGGCCCGCGCTTGCAGTGCTCGGAAAGCCGGCGGCTTCAGGCGGCTAGCGCCTGGCGGATAGCGGAGGCCAGGTCGCCGGCCTGGAACTTGGCGACGTAGCCCGTCGCCCCGGCGTTCTTGACGTGCGCTTCGTTGGCCGTGCCCGTCAGCGACGAGTGAATGATGACGGGAATGTCGCAGGTCCGTTCGTCGGCTTTGATCTGCCGCGTCAGCATGAAGCCGTCCATTTCGGGCATTTCGAGGTCGGTCAGCACGAGCGCGATCTTGTCGCGCGTGCGCACGCCTTCGTCCTGCGCTTCGCGGGAAATCTTGCTCAGGATGTCCCAGGCCTCCTGGCCGGTCTTCGCGATGATGTAGTCGGTGCCGAGCGCGGCGAGGCTTTGCTCGATGAGCTTGCGGGCGAAGCCGGAATCGTCGGCCGCGAGAATTTTTGCGCCGGGCTTGATCACGGCGGCCGCGCCCACTTCCTGCGGGTCGACGCTCGGATGCTGCGCCGGGAATACGTCGCGCAGTACCTGCTCGACGTCGACCACCTGCGCGAGCCGGGAGTCCCCGGTGTTCCCGTCGATGCGGGCAATGCTCGTCACCGAGCTGGCGCCCGCCGACGCTTCGGCCGACAGCACCTGATTCCATTCGAGGCGGACGATGTCGTCTACTTCCTCAACCGCGAATGCTTGCGTCGAACGGGCGAATTCGGTGACCAGTAGGATATTGAGGCCGCGCGTCGGGTTGCACCCCATGAGCCGCGGCAGATCGATGACCGGGATGATCTGGCCGCGAATGTCCACCGCGCCGAGCACATGTCCGGAGGAACCGGCGATGGGCGTCACGGCGGGCATCGTCATGATTTCGCGGACCTTGAATACATTGATGCCGTAGAGCTCATGGGCGTCGCCTTCGTCGCCGGACGCCGCGCCGAGCCGGAATAGCAGAAGTTCGAACTTGTTCGAGCTGGTCAGATTGGTGCGTTCGTCGATCGAGTGATGATCTGCGGCCATTGAAGCATTCCTCCAGGTTGCACCCGTCGGTACAAAGGTTGCGGCCCCGATTCGCGGGCACGGGTGACCCGTGCCGGGGGGCTTACCTGCTTGATAACGGCCGGAGGCGGGGAAAATTGATAGGGGTCCTCGTTTCTACTAGGGAAGGGGCTTGGTAAGCTGCATTCGGATGTCGTATTGCCGGGGCGGCACCGCGTCCGATTCTCACTGAGTATCTGCGGGGGTAGTCGTTGTACCGCTTATGACCAACCCATCAGCGCACTTGGAGCATCACTGGCTTGCTCAGAAATCACTTGACTCTGCCATGCTCGCTCCTACAATGTACATACCATGTGCATGTACATATCGGAGTATGGGGATGGCAACTGCGACAACGGCCAACGAACGGATCGTCGTGCAGGTGACGGCGGTACAAAAGCGCGCGATCGCGGATACTGCGAAGCGACTCGGTCTGAATGTCAGTGAACTGATGCGGCAGGCGGCACAGGGGTTCACTCCACCAGAAGATGAGCAGGAGATTCTAGCGCTGGTTGAGCGAGTGAATGCTTCCACGAAGGAAGCAAGCGACGCGCTCCGTGACGCGCTCTCGTTCGTCGAGGAGTCGAACAGGCGCATCGCGGCGATGGCGGGAGGAAAGCGGTAATGGGTGTAACAGACAAGGTATGGGATGCACTCACAACCGTCATCAAGATGAACGACAAGGTGGTGTTGCTTGCGAGTACGGTAAAAGAACAACAGGTGAAAATAGAAGGTCTGACGGAGCGGGTCATTCGGCTGGAAGCCACGCTGGAGTTGATGATGCGAGCAAGTGGCGGCACGAAGAAGCTGCCGCGTTCATAAGCAGGAAAACGAGACCATTGGGGCTGCGCGCGTTCGGAATGATCGATGACTGCGTTACATGGGCTAAGCCGTGCATTAACGGGCCGATGCCGAATATCGGCCCACGCCGCTTGCTTATTCAAGCCCCGGCGAGGTTGCCAGGCGGCTTGTCCCTCACCCATAGTTCGGCGTTCGCGACACCGTCCTTCGATCCGTTCCAGTTGGCAACGGTGCCCCTCGGACTGTCAGGGTATTCGCCTCGCAACTGCGCTCGGATGGTTTGCGCCCAGCCTACGGGTGTTCGCCCGGAGGGCTCGGCGAAAGCGTCATTGGGATCAATACGGTTTACGTCCGTCAGCGAGTCGGGCCAGATTGGATAGCGACACGTGGCGAGCGACAGCAGGCGCAGCGCCATGAACACCAGTGTGAACGGCATCGTGATCACCCTGGCGGTTCCGCTTGCGAGCATGCCGAAGGTGTACATCGCAAAGAAGAACGTATCGCTGAGTTTTTCGCGCGTGGGCAAGAAAAGCATGGGCTTGGGCAGGTCCCGCGGGCCGTCATTCATGTACTTGCACCAGTAGTTCCATTGCGCGAGCAGCGTCCTGACATTGCGTTCGCCTTCCCATTCGCGCCCGATAGAAAACGCATCAAGGACGTTGCCCTGGGCATCCAACTTGTAGCAGCGTATGTGATAGATGCGGCCGAAGTTCGTCGTCGTTCGGTGGATGCAGAAGACCGAATCCTTGTTCCAGTCGACCTCCGTCACGACATCGCCCTCGCCAGGTTTGGCGAAAAAGCGTCTGCGGCGAATCGCGAAGATTTTTTTAGCCTTGCGGTTGAAGCGGATTGGGCGGTTTTTCAGGGCAAAGAACACTGTTCGACCGGCTGGATACGCGAGATGACAAAAAGCGACGGCCATAACCAGACATATGGTATTGAGCATCAGCCGCGCACCTAGAGGTACTACGTCCCCGTTTGGAATATGAGTGACGTGATAGACCCACCAGGCCGCTAACACGCCGGACAGTGAGAGCACTGCTCCGAGCGCGGCCCATTGCCGCTCCATGAAGGGCTGCTCAGTTATGTCCATGTAGGTCGAGCTGATGCCGAAGACCGTGCCGCCATCCCAAAGATCAGGTCCAACGGGCCTGTCGACCGGCAGACGATGGAGCATGTCCCATTCGGGAACGGGCTGTCCCAGTTTGGTCTTGATTCTGGATTCGTCCAATTTTTAAGCTCCCACGGCCTTGTCGTATGCGTATAACTCAGCATGCAAGTCGGAATAACTTGGGTTGAGTCCGAAATAACATCCCGAGATCCAATTGTGTAATGCATTGGAATTACGCATGGCAATCAATATTCCAATGATCAAGGCTGCAATAACGGCTGGCCAGAACAGTATGGCCTCTGGATAAAATGCGCTCGCGATCGCTATGTAGATCCCAAGCCCGCCACTTGATGCGTACATGCCAATTAAATAATAATCCTTACTCTTGTAGGCTGCGGGCACATTGAACGCCAAGTCGTACATCGCAGCAACCGCCCCACCGGCAGCGCCAAAGATTCTGCCATAGCGCGCCAGGTCCTCCGCTGATTCGGCGGCATTCGGCCATTGTTTCAAGATAAAAGCCGACAGCGGATGCGTAGCGCTCTTGCGTACCGTTTCACAGAGCGTTTCGGTTATCGTACCGCCGAGGCTCATCACGGCTGCGGCAAACTTCGTTGCCGCCTCGACCTCGCTTGCCTGATCGCTGTTGCGTAAATCGTCGAGCGTGAATTTGCATGCCGCCAGCTGAATGATCGACGTTGCCACGCCAAGATGGAACTCGCGCGGCACCGACGATCCCAGCCATTTCGAAGCCGTTTGTGCGAGCGGAATATGCACGGTCTTGACGCTGTCGGGCGTAATCACACCCTCGTGCGCGAGCTTCTCGACGTCGACTGTATACGCGTAGATGGTGGCATCCTGCCGGGCCGCATGTGTGATCCGTTTCCCCGCCGCCAGCGCATCGGCCCTTGTCTGGATGCGAGTGGTGCTGAGCTTGATGTCTTCCTGCTTGACTTGGCCGGTGATCCAGTTGCGCACGTCATGCGCGCTCATTGCTTTAGCTTTCAACGGGTAGCCGCTCATGAAACTCAACCGGACCGCAGCAAGAAAGCGTGCCGTCGATCGTCCGCTACTCGTTAGCGCATCCACAAGAACATTTGCCGTCGTGACGCATAGTCGGTCCAACAGTGTTGCCACCTCTCTCGCGCCTTCTCGCTTGACGGCGTTTTTATATAGATTGAGGAGCTGTTCCAGTTGGACATCGCTAGGCTTTACACTTCGGCCGATCGCCTTGGCGATCTCATCCTGATTGAAAAGTAACGCGCGCACATACAAGGTGCCGGTATCGTCTGCGTTGCCAGCGTCCAACCAGGCGTTGAGCTGCTTCTTGCAATCCGGCGTTGCGGCAGCTTTACCGATACATTGAGCGACCGATTCGCTATAGGCGTACCCGCTGCTCAAACTCTCGGGATCGCTCACGCCTGCGAGCCAGTCGGCAAGAAGCTGACTGCTCAGCCAAGCCGCGTGCGCGGCAATCAGTTGCTCCAGCTTCGGCTGATACTCTTTTACGGCTGCATCGTATTTCGCAGGAAACTGGCTGAACCGATCCATGTCGAGTGTCGGTTTTCCGTTGTCATCGTGCGTCGCCACAAACCAGGCGTGCTCGGCAGCCGCTTTCTTCCGGCCGTCTTGCCCTGTACCGTATGCCCTCGAATCCGCCGCTTGCTGTTTCGCATAGGCAGTGGGGCCCCCGGCTTTGAACATTCGCCATAGCTTCTTTCCCGCAAGGACGGGATCGCCGCCATCGACGAAGTCTTGTTGCGACAACGCTTCCTGCGCAATCTCGGTGGCGACGTCATCGCTCGCGCTGTTCCGGATACCGATTTCCGTTCGTTTTAGCAGGCCATGAATAATATGGCCCCGCTGCATATCCGCGTCGAATCCTGCGGCGGGGATCAATGTCGTCAACTCTGCCAAATCATTCGTAATCCCGACAGGGTCGTTCACCGCGACGACGAATCCTCGCTCATTCGGCGTTTTCGCCATCGCCCCGCCGATCCGGTCCGCAAGCTCGCGAAGCCGGCGTTCCTCGTTGGTGGGGGTATTGCCGAAATCGAAGGCATCCTTGAGCGCCCGGCTGTCCATCGCGAAAGGCGCAACGTGAGCCCGGCTTGCCTGAAACTCGCCCGTGTGCTGTGCACTGCCGGCGATCATCGCCCTGACGTCGATGCACTGCATGTGCAGCGCTCGCCATTTCGCACCGTCATGAAGGCTGAGCGCCTTCTCGACGAGCGCCTTTGTCCACGCAACATTCGACCAGCCAATCCAGAGATTCGTCGCTTCGTCGACGCCCGGCGTATGCTCGACGTCCGCGCAGCGGCCGAGCGATACGAAGGCGAGTTCTCCGGTCCTCGCACATCCGCTGGCGGCATTGCGAACGGAACTCTCGGGCGGCGGCTGATGACCCGGGACGAAGCTCGACATGAGTCCATCGGGCAGCACCATATACGCACGCAGTCGTCGACGCTTCTCATCGTAGGTATAGAGGTAGCCTGGACGCAGCGCGCGAAGCGTGTATTTGGCGGTGGCGACCGTCTGTGGCGCCCGCGCATCGATGCTGAAATTGCCCGTCAGCGCGGGCGCTTTGGCCGCGCCACGCGGACATGCGATTGCATAGCGCACCGGATAAATCAGCAGCGACTTGCGGTCGCACAGAGAACAGTTTAGAGACATGTTCAGTTCATTTCTGTTTGCAGTGAGCGCGACTTTCTTTCAAGCGCTTCGAAATCGTTCGCGGTAAAGCGGGCCAGGAGATCGGACCAATGCAGCTCTTTGCGTGACAGGGCAGGCCACGCGTCGACCACAAACGGGTGCTGTTCGAACGCCTGGCCGTACCGTATGCAATGCCACGCGTAATCGGCTAGCGCGTCGGTATCGGACATACCGCCCCGATCGATCGCCTCGCAAAAGATGCGGTCGAGTTCCGCGGGCAATCGAGCGGCTCGTTCGGGCACTATGGGCGGCAGCCGATCTACTACGCGCGCTGCCGCTTCGCTTCGGTTGATACGCGACCATTGGTCCGGCCTTGGCCATGCCGGCGCATCTTGCGTGCTGTCGTCGTTCGGGGTTCCGGGCTCGGTGATCGTCCAGCGGTGTCCCGCCCAGGCGAACTGCCAAGCCGTGATCGGCCCGAGCAGCGCCCCACGTTGTGCCGAATCGAACACGGCGAGCGTCAGCGCCAGAACGCGTGGATCGTAAAACCGCCAGAAAGCGGGCCGCGCATCGGGGCCCGGCCCTGCGAGGTATTGTGCGATATGAACAGCCAAGTCCTCGATACCTGCGTGGGACAAGAGCCACGCACATGCGACCGGTGGCCGGTTTGCGCGCGTCTCGCGCAGCAGCAGATCGCTGATCTGTACCTGAGCTTCCGAATCGAGCGACGCGATGTCCACCAGCCGAGGCATCAACTCCTCGCGGTGCGAAAGCATGCGCGGTGTGCATGAGTGCGTCGGGAGCATTTGCAGGAAGGGCTCATGATCTGCCGTCGACGGTTCGATCAGCAGAAATCCGTCAGCAATGAGTGACGGAGAATCGGAAACCATCTGCAAGGAATAAAACCGGTTCATATCGGTGAGTGCCTATAAAAGCACGACGGTCGCGGCGCCTACCCAGTACGCCCATTTTGAGCGGACAAGTCGGTATTCATAGTGCGCTGGTCAAATCGCCGTTACTCAGGGTCGGGCGATTCTACACACACTTTCGCTTCAAACAGTAGAGTTGAGAATCAACAGGACGGCGCGAAAACATTGCCGAGACCGCATTCGAAATCAATTGCAGCGCACATACATTTATGCGTTGCAGATCGAATTGGCAGGAGTTCGCGGCGCAGACGGCGCAAAACCCTTTCTGGCCGAGCGTGAACAAGACATGCTGCGGCTCCTTTGAAAAGAGGCGAGCATAGGGACTGGCAACAGTGCGGCGTTCTCACGCCACAATTCTCGGACGAGCGCAACTTACTGGCGATTGGCGCGCGATCAATCTGTTCGCCGCCGTCCGGCGGAATTCGCTCGATCGAGACGGCCGGCCACGGATGGCTGGTTTAATGTGAGCGGTTCCCACGATGTCGTCCCAGAGGATCACTGCTCCATGCCAAGAATCGGTAGAGGGAACCCAACGAGCTCGTCTGAGCATAGCGATAACGAAGCGCCCTCCAGCAGCACCCCTGGCGTGAGCAGCACCGCCGGCAGACGCGAACGTCACGGCGTGCTCGGCTTTCTGAGCCGCTCCTTCCGGCGATCCGGGTCGTCGACGCGCACGTCGGGCGGTCCGAGCGCAAGCACGTCGCAACAACGACAGCGGCAAGCGCCTGCGCCGCGCGTGGCCGCTCAGACGGCGGCTGCGCTCGGGCACAGGTCGCCGCTTCTTGGGCGGCGCGGCCATGGCGAAGAAGCATTCGCGCGAGCAATGCAGGAACTGGCATGGTCTCTGCCCGCGGCACCAAGCTCAAGCCCGCAAGACTCGCCATCGAGGGCGCACGCACGAGGTGGCCCGTCGCCGCTCGCGGGCTCGGAACCCAACACCGACCATCTCGTGAGCTTGATATATGGCGCGGACGCTGCGCGCGCCAGGCTCGCCATGCCCGAGCGGGACGAGGAAAATTACGAGGACAATGCGACATACGCGTGGCGAGTGCTCAGCCTGAACCGCGGGGCGTCGCTGGACGATATTGCAGCCGCGTCGATCCTCCCAGACCCGGGTGATCTGCCGAATGCGATCGCTCAGCTCAGCTGGACGATCGATGAGCTCAACACGATGATCGCAACCCGGGACGCGATCTGCGCGACGTTTAGCGGTTTGCGCTCGATTTCGAAGACCGATGCCGAGACTCTGGGGTTCAAGGATGCGAAAGACTATGACGCGGACGACGCATCGGCCTCTTTGTTCTCGGGAGAAGAACTGTCCACGAGCAATCGCAACCAGCGGGTGATCGCCTTGGCTGGCCAGCCGTCTGAGCCATCGAAAGACTATAGTGCCGTCGTCAATAAAGGAGTCGCGTTCATGGATCTGACCGAGCTGGCCCACCATCTCGCGAGCAACCCGAAGCATCCCACGCTGCATGACGTGCCGCTCAATCAGGAGAACATTGCCGATTACGCCTTCAGGATCGAGTGACGCCGAAGCGTGCTCGTTTCGCCGCCGTCCGGCGGGTTTCGCTCGATCGAGGCGGTCGCCCAGGCATGGCGGATTAATCTGAGCGGCTCCCACGAAGTCGTCACAGAGGAACACCGCGCCATGCCAAGAATCGGTAGAGGGAACCCAACAAGCTCGACTGAGCATAGCTATAACGAAGCGCCCGCGAGCGGCACCCCTGGCGTGGGCAGCGCCGGCAGACGCGAACGTCACGGCGTGCTCGGCTTTCTGGCCCGCCCGTTCCGGCGATCGGGGGCGTCGACACCTGCGTCGGCCGCTCCGAGGGCGGCCGCACTCCTGGATAGGTCGCCGCCTGTAGGGCGGGGCAATGGTGAAGAAGCAATCAGGCGAGCGATGCTGCACGCAACGGCGTTTCCGCCTGAGACACCAAGATCAAGCCTGCAGGTTTCGTCATCGGCGCCGCACGCACGCGGTGCAATGGCCAGCGCGCTGGCGGGCTCGGAACCCGACACCGCCCAGCTCGTGAGATTGGAACGTGGCGCGAACGCTGCGCGCGCCAGGCTTACTATGCCCAAGCGGGAAGAGGACGACGACAATGCGAAATACGCGTGGCGAGTGCTCAGCCTGAACCGCGGGGCGTCGCTAGACGATATTGTGGCCGCGGCGATTCGCCGAGATCTGCCGGCGATGGATCAACTCCGCTGGACAATAGGTAAGCTCAAATCGATGATCGAAACCCGCGACGCGATCTGCGCGGCGTTTAGCGGTTTGCGCTCGATTTCGAAGACCGATGCAGAGAGTCTGGGGTTCAAGGATGCGAAAGACTACGACGCGGACGACGCATCGGCTTCTTTGTTCTCCGGAGAAGAACTGTCCACGAGCAATCGCAACCAGCGGGTGATCGCCTTGGCTATGGAGCCGTCCGAACCATCGAACGACCATAGTGTCGTCGGCCATAAAGGAGTCGCATTCGTGGATCTGAACGAGCTGGCCCATCATCTCGCGACAGAGCCGAAGCATCCCATGCTGTATAACAAGCCGCTCAACCAGGAGAACATTCGCGACTACGCCTTCAGGATCGAGTGACGCCGAAGCGCACTCGTCTCCAAGGCGGCCGAGTCAAACACGCCGCGTTAACTGGGCGCGCGCGCTTTCGCGCTCGTCAGCGGAAAGCGCCGAAATGAAATCGAATTGCCCTGAGATCAGAGTGGCAATCGGTACTCCGTCGCGAAATGCAATGCGATTGCCCGCGAGCGCGGGGATCTTGTCGCCAGGCAACACCGTGCCGACGAGATTGAGCGGATCGGCGCCGCTCACGCAGACCAACGCATCGTTGCGGGGACGCTTCCTGACCTCGCGCAAGACCGGAATGGCTTCCGGCAAAGCGAATTGTTCGCCCGACAAGCCATTGACGAACCGGCCCCCGCGTATTTCGCCGCGCCCCTCCAGCCGCTGCAAGGTGCGCAGCAGCTCGCGCCAGCGTGGCAGCCACGACGGCTCGCGCTCGAGCAACTGCCAGCAGACGACACCGTAGCGCCGCAGCAAAGTCATGGCGACGTGTTCGAGCACGTCCGTCGATGCAGGCTGCGAACGCCGTGCATCGGCGACATCGACGCCCGTCGCCGTATTTGCAGCTCTGCTCTGTTCGCTGGGCAGGCGCCGGATCAATGCCCAGCGTCCGGCATCCGCCATGCCCCCAATGAACGCGCCATGTCGCAGCGTGCGCGCGGCGCCGCGCCGAGACCCATGGCGGGCGGATCGCTGACGTGCCGAGGCTGGCTGCAAGAGCGCACGCAACCCCGCAAAGCCATCGGCATTGACGAGCCCCGCCGCGACGAGTTCGCCGAGTGCCGCTTCGAGTTCGATCGGAAGCGATCGTGTTTGCTGAAGCAGTTCGTCGAAAAACATCGCGCCGTGGCGAGCGAGTGCGTCGAAAACGTCGTGGGCGCGGGCAGACAACGCATCGGCCGGCGGCGGCTCGGTCAGTGCATGCCAAAGCGGCAGATGGCGGCGCGCGAGCAGGACGATCGGCGTCGAGCGCACGGGCGTGCTTGACACACGCGTGGCGGCTTCGGTCAGGCGCGCCCATACCAGCCAGCCCGAGCGGCACAGTGCATCGAGCGCCATGCCCGTGTAATCGCGAATCCGGCCTGGCAGTATGTCTTCCTCCCATGCAGCGGCCGGCGCCTCGAAGCCTTCGAGCTGTTCGACCGTGGCGGCGAGCGCATCGGCGCCCATGCCGCGCGCATCGTGCGCCACGCGTTGCCATTCGAAGAGAAAACGCATGAAGTCCGCGCGCTCGACCGGTTCTATTTCCCGGCGCAGGCGTCGAATCGTATAACGATGGATCCGTGCCAGCAGATGTCGCTCGCACCACTCGTCGTCGGCCGCACCCGGCGAAAAGCGGCCGCGCATCGCGTAGCCCTGCGCTTCGAGCGAGACGAGCGCCCCAGCAACGGCCGATGCGGGCAGCGCGAGCGAACGTGCCAGCGCGGGCACCGTGGAAGGCGGCAGGCCGCTTAGACGTGAGCGGACGATATCGACAAGCGCATCGTCGGCCGTCCAGACGACATCGAACTGAGCGGGGACGACCAGACGTGGCTCATAGACGGCGTCCGGATAGACAGCGCGGAAGGCGGCGAGCCGCTCGAGCGGCAACCATAGCGCGTCGTGTTGCGCGACCTGCATGCGAGTCGCGCGCCCCGCGCGTGCCAACTCCGCGAGCCACGTTGCCCACCCATCGTTCAGCCGCGCTTCGCTTTCGCTCGCGCAGGCGAGCGTCATCAACGCCTCGTGCATTTCGTCGGCGCTTCGAACGCGAGGCCATGCTTCGTCGCGCACCATATCGATTGCTTGCGCATCGAGCGCGCCCAGATCGTCGGCATTGTCAGGGTCGCTGAAACGGCGCGAAAGTACGGCTTGCGTACGGCGCTCTTCGATCGGAGCATCGTCGAGAAATGCATAGGGACGCGCGTTGAGAATCTCGGCGGCGAGCGGGGAGGGCGCCGCCAGCTCGCGCGTGACGAGCGATACCTGCCCGCCTTCGATTCGACGCAGCAACGCGAGCCAGCCCTCGCTATCCATTGCCTCGTGCAGGCAGTCGTCGATCGTCTGATCGACGAGCGGATGCTGCGGCAACTCGCGCTCGCCAGCGATGTTCTCGAGACACGCCACCTGATCGGGGAAAACGGCGGCCAGCAGATCTTCGCTTTTCATGCGCTGCAATTGCGGCGCCGTCTTGCGTCCACCCGTGAAGCGCGGCAATGCCAATGAGGTCGTCGCATTCCAGCGCCAACGTACATTGAACAGTGGTGCGTCCAGCAACGCTTGAATCAGAACGTGCTCGGCCGTATTCGAATGCAGATAGCGCCACACTTCGTCGAGCGGGAAACTATGGGCGCTCGTGAGCGAGAGGACGATGGCGTCCTCCGTCGCGGCGGCTTGCAGCTCGAAGTTGAACGTGCGGCAAAAGCGCTTGCGCAAGGCGAGTCCCCACGCGCGATTGATCCGGCTGCCGAACAACGAATGAATGACGAGCTGTGCGCCCCCCGATTCGTCGAAGAATCGCTCCATGACGAGCGTATCTTGCGTCGGCAACGTCGTCAGTGCGGCGCGGGCACGCGCGAGATACTCGACGATCTGGCGCGCGGCGCTCTCGCTTACGCTGAGCTCGCGCATGAGCGTGTTCACCGCCTGGTCCACGACGGTCTGCGACAAGGGCGATTGCGCTGTATCTTCAGGGCGCCTCAGTAACGTGTCGACCCGTGCGCGCAAGCGCGAAACGGCCGCGGAAAGTTCGTCGCTGCGCCCCGGCGCCTCGCCGAGCCAGAACGGGATGTTCGGCGGTTGGCCCGCTGCGTCGACCACGCGCACCCGCCCGGCTTCGACGCGAAGAATGCGATACGCGCTGTTGCCGAGCTGGAACACATCGCCGGCGAGGCTTTCGACGGCGAAGTCCTCGTTGACGGTGCCGATATTGATGGCTTGCGGCTCGAGCAGCACGGCATAGTCGGCGTTATCGGGGATGGTGCCGCCGGAGGTGACGGCGGTGAGCTTGCCGCCGCGGCGTGCGCGCAACGTACCGCTCACGATATCGCGATGCACATAGGCGCCCCGCGGCCCGTGGCGGCTCGTATAGCCATCCGCCAGCATGCGCAGCACGGCGTCGAAGCGCTCGCGCGTCAGCGTCGCATACGGCGCGGCATGTCGATAACATTCGAAGAGCGCGTCTTCGCGCCATTCCTCGCAGGCCACCTCGGCCACGATCTGCTGCGCGAGTACGTCGAGCGGTGCGCGCGGCACGACGAGCGCATCGAGCTCGCCGCGCCGCGTGCAATCGATCAGCGCGGCGCATTCGACGAGATCGTCGCGCGAGATCGGAAAAAGGCGGCCTTTCGGCAAGCCGCCGACATGGTGCCCCGAGCGGCCCACGCGTTGCAGGAACGGCGCGATCGCACGCGGCGAGCCGAGCTGGCAGACGAGATCGACATCGCCGATATCGATGCCCAGTTCGAGCGACGCGGTGGCGACGAGCACGCGTAACGCCCCGCGCTTCAAGCGCGCTTCGGCATCGAGCCGGTGCTCCTTGGCCATGCTGCCGTGATGTGCGGCGACGGCATCCTTGCCGAGCCGCTCCGTCAGATGACGTGCGGCGCGCTCGGCCATGCGCCGCGTGTTGACGAAGACGAGCGTCGTGGCATGCGCAGAAGCGAGCTCGGCCAGCCTGTCGTAGACACGTTCCCAGACCTCGTTGGCCATGATGGCTTCGAGCGGCACCGGCGGCAGCTCGAGCGCGAGATCGCGCGCCCGGTTATGACCCACGTCGACGATCGCGCACTGCGCCTCGTCGCCGACCCCGACGAGAAACCGAGCGACGGTTTCGATCGGCTTTTGCGTGGCGGACAAGCCGATGCGAGGTAGACGCCGCTTGGCGAGCGCGTCGAGCCGTTCGAGCGAGAGCGCGAGATGACTGCCGCGCTTCGTGGCGGCGACAGCGTGGATTTCATCGACGATGACTGTGCGCGTCGTGGCGAGCATGCGGCGGCCCGAATCGGACGAAAGCAGGACGTAGAGCGATTCGGGGGTCGTGACGAGGATGTGCGGGGCGCGTTGACGTTGCGCAGTGCGCTCGCGTTGCGTCGTATCGCCCGTGCGCACCGCTGTGCGAATCCCGACGGGCGGCAGCCCTCGTCGCGCCAATTCTTCTGCGATGCCGGCCAGCGGCCGCTCGAGATTGGCGTGGATGTCGTTCGACAATGCCTTGAGCGGCGACACATAGACGACGAGCGTTTCGTCCGGCAACGCACCGCCCGCGGCGAGACCGTCGCGCACGAGCTGATCGAGTGCCCACAGGAAAGCCGTCAGCGTTTTACCCGAGCCGGTCGGCGCGGCGACGAGCGTCGAGCGGCCGCGCCGGATCGGCGGCCACGCACGGCACTGTGCCTCGGTGGGCGCGTCGAATGTGCGCTCGAACCAGGCGGCGACCGCGGGATGGAATTCGGCGAGCGCCTCGTGGGCGAGAGAAGGCGTCATGACATCGATATGAGGGCTTTGCACCGCATTCTCAAGCGGTGTTTCAAGCGGTGTTATCAGCGCCGGTTCGCCGGTCCGCGAACAGATCGCGGTAAGCCGCAAACGTCGACAGATACGCGAGCGGTGCGAGCACGACGAGACCGATGCCGAGCGTAAGCAGCGCGGCGCCGGCCAACCCCGCGATGAATACGCCATAGACGAGCGCCGCCAGCGGATTGCGCCAGGTCGCCACCGCGCTGGCTTTGAGCGCATCGAGCGGCGGCACGCGATCGAGCACGATCAGCGATGGAGCGAGCCAAAGCGTGAGGGCCGCGCCGATGACCGCTATCGCATAGAGTAGCGCGGCCAGCCACGGCCCGCTTGCACTGGCGACACCGGGCGTGGCGAGCGCGAGCGCATTGAACGATGCCGACATCCGGCTGGCGGCGAAGTCGCAGACGAGCGCGGCGGCCAGCGCGACGAGGCTGGCGGTAAAAAGAGGCTGAAAGTGGCGGCGGATGCCGTTGAACGCATCGGCCACGCGCACCGTTCCGTGCGTACGGCAGGTTTCGGCCGCAGCGCTCATCCCGCCGGCCCACAATACGGTGAATACGGGCGTAAGATCGCCGATCACGGGGATCAGGCTGAGCACAACTGTGACGGCGAGGTCGATCGCGCCGAGCGCGACCCATACGGCGGGCCGCACGCGGAACAGCGCCCAGCCATCCACGATCCATTGCGAGCCGTGGTGAGCGGAAACGGTGTGCGTGTACATGGATGATGGCTCCGAGAGGCGCGGCGCCCGCTCGACTGATGAGCGCCGCTGCCGCGAATTATCCACTGAACTCGTCGATGGGGACCCATCGTACCGGTTTTATCGACGAAAGCCTCGCGCCAGGCCTGGCGCGGCCGAGGTCTTCGAGCGGGACTACGGAACTCTGTCGTTTCGCAAACCATTTCCGCGTGTTATAAGCGCGTGCATACGATGATCTACAAGGAGGGGACTTCATGAGTTCAGTCAGCCGAATCAAAGCCGCTGCGGCCGGGTGGAGTATCGTTGCGCTGGCAACAGCATCGCTCGGCCTGATGGAGAGCGTACCGGCTGTTGCAAAGACGGGAACGGGAAAACCTGTCTTGACGGCCTCGGCCATGGCGGTGGCAGACGAGTTCAGCGCCGATGCCGCCGAGCAGATTTTCAAGGAAGGCGGCAACGCCGTCGATGCGGCGGTGGCGATCGCTTTCACGTTGGCCGTGACCTATCCCGAGGCGGGCAACATCGGCGGTGGCGGCTTCATGACGCTCTATGTCAACGGTAAGCCCTACTTCCTCGATTACCGCGAGCGGGCGCCGCTTGCGGCGACGAAAAACATGTACCTCGATAAAGACGGCAACGTGATCAAGGGCATGAGTCTCGTCGGTCCGCGCGCCGTCGGCGTGCCCGGCACGGTCGCGGGGATGTGGGAGGCGCAAAAGCGCTTCGGTCGCCTGAAATGGAAACAGGTTCTTGCGCCGGCCATTCATTACGCGCGCGACGGCTTCGAAGTCAGCGATCAATTGCAGGAACGGCGCGATAACGCGGCGAAGGATTTCGGCGATAAAACGAACTTTGGCAAATATTTCGGAGGCCTCAATACAGGGGTGACGTTCAAGCAGCCGGAGCTCGCCGCGACGCTCACGCGCATTGCCGACAAGGGCGCGAAAGAGTTTTATGACGGCAAGACGGCCGATCTGATCGCAGCCTCGATGAAGGCGGACGGCGGCCTCATCACGAAGCGCGATCTGCAGCAGTACAAGGCCGTATGGCGTCAGCCGGTGCAAGCCGACTGGAACGGCTATCACGTGATCACGGCGCCGCCGCCGAGCTCGGGCGGCATCGGTCTCGTGCAACTGCTCAAGATGAAGGCCGATCTCAAGGACAAGTTCCAGGGTGTGCCGCTCGATTCGGCGAAGTACATCCACCTCGTCGCGGAAATCGAAAAGCGTGTCTTCGCCGATCGCGCGCAATATCTCGGCGATCCCGATTTCTTCAAGGTGCCGGTTGCGCAGTTGATCGCTGACGATTATCTCGCCAAGCGCGCGGCCGAGGTCAACCCGGACAAGCCTTCCGACACGAAGAGCGTGCAGCCCGGCCTCGGCACCTCGATGCCGGAGAAAGCGGAGACGACGCATTTTTCGGTGATCGACAAATGGGGCAACGCCGTATCGAACACCTACACCATCAACGGTTATTTCGGTTCGGGCGTGGTGGCCGACGGAACGGGCATCCTGCTCAACGACGAAATGGACGACTTCTCGGCCAAGCCCGGCGTAGCGAACATGTTCGGTGTGGTGGGTAGCGACGCCAACGCGATCGAGCCGAAAAAACGTCCCCTCTCGTCGATGTCGCCGACGATCCTGACGAAGGATGGAAAGGTGGCGCTCGTCATTGGCACGCCGGGCGGTTCGCGCATCTTCACGTCGATTTTCCAGGTCGTCAGCAACGTTTACGACTTCAAGATGCCGCTGAAGGATGCCGTTGCGGCGATGCGCTTCCACCATCAATTGCTGCCGCCGAACACGATCTTCTGGGAGCCGTACAAGCCGATCGAGGGCGAGCTCGCGCAGCAACTGCAGGACATGGGCTACGTCTTGCAGAAACAAGGCTTCAATGGCGACATCCAGGCCATCGAGATCGACGGCGACACGCCGGAACCGGCGGCCGATCCGCGCGGGCGCGGCGTCACGAGAATCGTTCAGTAGGCGCGCCAGCGGCCGCGCGCCTCCAGCGCGCGCGGCGCCCCCCCTTTTTTCGCGTTGCAAACCGTCATAGGAACGGCGCTTGCTCGTTCGGCCATGAGTAAAAAGGTCTGACGAACGAGCGATGACAATCCATATCGGCATTTCCGGCTGGCGCTACGAGGGGTGGCGTGGCGTCTTCTATCCGAAGGGACTCCGGCAGGCGAGCGAGCTCGCGTACGCGTCGCGGGCTGTCGATACGATCGAAATCAACGGCTCGCATTACTCATTACAAACGATCGACAGCTACCGCAGCTGGCGCGATGCGGTGCCCGAGGATTTCGTCTTCAGCGTGAAAGGGCCGCGCTATCTCACGCATATGCTGCGTTTTCGCGACGAGTCGGCCCGGCCCGCAATCGCGAATTTTTTCGCCTCCGGTGTACTCGCGCTCGAAGACAAGCTTGGCCCGTTTCTCTGGCAGTTTCCGCCGAATTTCCCATTCGAAGCGACACGGCTCGAACGCTTTCTCGCGCTGCTCCCTCCAACGGTCGAGGATGCGGTGGCGCTTGCGAGGGAGCACGATGCGCGCGTGAAGCAGCCCTGGTGCGAGACACGACGCGCCGGGCCATTGCGCCATGCGGTCGAGATCCGGCATCGCAGTTTTTGCACGCCCGAGTTCCCGGAAATACTGCGCCGACACGGGGTTGCGCTGGTCATATCCGACGCGGTGGCCGATTGGCCCTATGCCGAAGACGTGACGGCCGATTTTCTTTATTTGCGTCTGCACGGCACCGAAACGCTCTATAGCGGCGCCTATTCGGAAGCCGCGCTCGAACGGTGGGCCAGACGCATCGCAACCTGGGCCCGCGGAGGCGAGCCGCGCGACGCGAAACGTATCGCCAAAATACCGCTGAAACGTACGCCGAGAGATCTGTATTGCTATTTCGACAACGACCAGAAAGTGCACGCGCCGTTCGACGCACAGCGCCTGAAGGAGTGGCTCGGACGCGAAGGCGTTGCCGTAAAAAAGCGCGATCTACCGCTGCCGCAAGAACCGGCGCGGCGAGCGCGGCACCGACCGCGTACCCACGCCGTGCAAGCGCCGCACAGATAAAGTACTCTGCATGCAGCAGCGGCGCCACGAACGATACGATCCATGCAAGACGCCCGGGCAGCACCGAAACGCCCCGCGTTTCCTTTGATGGAGGAGCGAAAGCCGATGGGCTGCGACCTATCCCAGTTGCGGCAGGCCTTCGAAGAGGTCCGCCGATACAGCCTCGAGTTGACGCGCCCGCTTTCGGCGGACGATCAACAGGTTCAGTCCATGACGGACGCGAGCCCGACCAAATGGCATTTGGCCCACACGAGCTGGTTCTTTGAAACGGTGCTGCTCGCGCAACATGTTCCGGGCTACGAATACTTCGACGCGCGTTATCCGTTTCTCTTCAACTCGTATTACGAAGCCCTGGGGCCGCGCCATGAGCGGGCTCAGCGTGGGCTGGTCACGCGTCCGTCGCTGGACGAGGTGCATGCCTACCGCCGGCACGTGGATGAAGCGGTGCTGGCGTTGCTTGCGCGCGCCGGGCATGAGCTGCTCGATACGATCGAGCCGATCGTGACGCTCGGGCTCCATCACGAACAGCAACATCAGGAACTGATCTTGACGGATGTCTTGCACGCGTTCTCGTGCAATCCGCTCCTGCCGTCCTATCGCGGTCCGGACTCGGATGCCCGCGTCGAGCCGGCCATGCATGCCGGGCCGATCGAATGGCTGCCGCGGCCAGGGGGCATCGTGAGAATAGGCCATGACGGTGGGGATTTTTGCTTCGACAACGAGGCACCCAGGCATGAGGTTTTGCTGCGCCCCTACGAAATCGCGCACCGCCTTGTCACATGCGGCGACTACACTGCCTTTATTGCGGATGGCGGCTATGTGCGGCCCGAACTCTGGCTCTCGGATGGATGGGCGATGGTACAGCGTGAGGGATTGAAGGCGCCGGCATATTGGCGCCGCGGGAGTCAGGCACCGGGATGCGATGGGAACGGCGGTCATGACTGGCTCGTTTTCGGGCTTGACGGCCTCCAGCCGATGAACGCTGCGGCACCGGTGTCGCAGTTGAGCTTTTATGAAGCCGCGGCATATGCCGAGTGGGCCGGCGCCCGACTGCCGACGGAGTTCGAATGGGAGGCTGCCTTCGACGCACCGGGCATCGATCAGATGATGGGCCACGTCTGGCAATGGACGCGGTCGTCATACGATCCTTATCCGGGCTTTCGTCCCCTGTCGGGGCTCGCGGCGGAATACAACGGCAAGTTCATGGTGGGGCAACTGGTCTTGCGCGGCAGCAGTATCGCGACGCCGCCGGGTCATACTCGCCGCAGTTACCGAAATTTCTTTCCGCCGGCCGCGCGCTGGCAATTTTCGGGAGTACGCCTTGTTCGAGACATCTGACACGTCGCGCCTCACCGGCGCCGGCTCTGGCGCCGCGGCATTCGTCGGCGATCTTCGACGACCACGCAGCGCGGCCAGTGCCTTCGAATGCGACTTGATGGCCGGCTTGTCGACAAGGCCTCGTCGTATCGCGCCGAAGTATTTCTACGATGCGGCCGGATCGGCGCTTTTCGATCGGATTTGCGAATTGCCCGAGTACTACCCGACTCGGACCGAGCTCGCCATTCTCGATCGCAACGCATCCGCGATTGCGCAATACATCGGTCCGCGCGCGGACATCGTCGAGTTCGGTGCGGGATCGCTATCGAAAATCCGGCTTCTGCTCGACGCATTCGAGCCCGCGCACGCGCCGCGGCGGTTTTTCCCGATCGATATTTCAGCCGAACATCTGGAGGGCGCGGCGAGCAGGCTGCATGCCGATTATCCGTGGCTTCACGTGCACCCCGTGGGCGCGGACTATATGCAGGAGGGCGCGCTTGGCGAGCTCGAGGCGGTGTCGGAGCGCCGAGTCGGTTTCTTTCCGGGCTCGACCATCGGCAACCTCGATCCGGACGAAGCCCGGGGCTTTCTGCGCCGTGCGGCGCGATTGCTGCGAGGCGGCGGGCTCTTGATCGGTGTCGATCTCGTCAAGGACCCGGACGTGTTGCATCGGGCTTATAACGATCGGCAGGGCGTCACGGCCGCATTCAATTTGAATTTGCTTCGGCGGGCGAACGAAGAGCTGGGTGCCGACTTCGAATTGAGCCGGTTCGCGCATTACGCTTTTTACGAACCGCGCCGGCAGCGCATCGAAATGCATCTCGTGAGCCGTTGCGCGCAGACGGTCAGGATAGGTGGGCACGCGTTTGTGTTCGATCAGGGCGAAAGCATTCACACCGAGAATTCGCACAAGTTTACGATCGAGGGATTCCGCGCGCTAGCCGAATCGACAGGATTCGAGCCGGGACCCGTCTGGACGGACGAAGCCCGGCTCTTCAGTGTGCACTGGCTCGCCAGTCCGATCGAACGGACGAGCCGTTAAGCATCAATAGCCGTAGCCGCCCCAACGGCGTTCGCGCCATT